>NZ_JANSIN010000029.1:0-33670 GCF_047462115.1 Synechococcus sp. R50.1
CTGTAAAAAAGCCAATATCTTCTGCCATTTGTTTTCATCTAAAAAAACCAACTTCATCCTCTTTCCTCTATAAATTACTCTCTCTATCCTAACATAAGATCAACACGACCTAGTAAGACCAGCTTGCTGGCATCGGTCTGTGAAGCGTCAAGAATCCCCTGCCTTTAGGCAGGGGAGTATGTCAACATCCCAGGCATTCTGGAGAACCGGTGGGGCTTTCAAGAGGCTGGGGAATCGCTGCCGGGATTCCGATCCCCTACAATCAAGGGGGCTTGCTTTTCTGGGAGAGCCTGCTTGCTGCCGGCCTGTCTCTGGGCATTCTCGCTGATGTTTCCCCCTAGGCCCCTCGTTCTAACCCGTCTCTACCAGGAGTCCACTCGGCAGGCGGGGATCCCGAGATTCTTGTGTTTGTTCATACCAATTACTTCCGGCCCAAGATCAGATCAAGGTCAGATGTAGATGTAGATGCTGAAAAAATGCTGGATGGCCGTCCCGACAGCCCACCCATCACGATTGCTCTGGCCAAGGGGGCCCTGCTGCCTGAGGCCATTCAATGTCTGCAGCAGGTGGGGATCGATTTTAGTCGTTTTTTGGATCCCGGCAATCGCCTACTGCGGATTGAGTCCCCCACCCGGCTGAACGGGCAACGCTACGAAGCGCTGCTGGTGCGCACGCACGATGTGCCGGTGTATGTGGAGTACGGGCAGGCGCAATTGGGCATTGTCGGCTACGACGTCTTGCGGGAGCGCTATGCCGGCACCGAAGCGCGGGTGGCCCACCTGTTGGATCTCCAATTTGGCCACTGTCGCATGTCGGTGGCCCTTCCCCAAGATAGCCCCTACCACTCGGCAGCTCAGTTGCCTGCTCATGCCCGCGTGGCTTCTAAGTTTGTCGGCTGCGCCCGGGAGTATTTTGACCGTCTAGATTTGCCGGTGGAGCTTATCTCTCTCTATGGTTCGGTGGAGTTGGCCCCCCTCACCGGCATGGCCGATGCCATCGTCGACTTGGTAGCCACAGGGCGCACCCTGAGGGAAAACGGCCTGATTGAGCGAGACTGCCTATTCGAGAGTACAGCTCGCCTGATTGCCCATCCCATCAGCTACCGTGTCAACCAACAGCCTATCCGCGAGTTGATCACCCAGATTCGGGAACGCTGGCTGGGATCCCTGTTGGTGGGTGGCTAATTTTGAGGCACTTCCTCTGAGGGGGATCACGATTGCGTACAATGGGGGCATTCGGGCTTATTTCCCCCAGCAGCGTTCAGATTCAAAAAAGGTTTTTCGAGGTTGATTATGCGGTACCGTCCACTGCTCGCCATCCTGTTGGCGCTTTGTTTGAGCGTCTTTGCTGTTCCGGCTGAGGCTGCCAAAGCCCCGCTGACCTATGACCAGATCCGCAACACCGGCAAGGCCGCCATTTGCCCTTCGGTCTCGGACAACGCCCGGGGCCGTATCGAGGTGCCCAGGGGGGGATCCCTGAAGCTGACGGATGTCTGCTTCCAGCCGGTGCAAATTGAGGTGGAAGAAGAAAAGCGGAACGGCGAGAAGGAGTTTATTAAAGCCAAAAACATCCTGATCTCAGCGGCCACTCTGGGGCCGATTAAAGCCGAGGTGACTCCCAAAGACGGTGCGCTGGAGCTCAAAGTGGTGGATGGGATCACCTTTCAGCCGACCACCGGCCAAATGCCCCGCCGCGAGCTGGTGCCGTTTCTGTTTAGCGTGAAAGACTTGGTCGCCACTGCCCAGGGCTCCGCCATTGACCCTTCGACGGATTTTGAAGGGGAGTTCTTGGTGCCCGGCTATCACAGCAGCACCTTCCTCGACCCGCGCGGGCGGGGATCCAACACCGGCTACGACACTGCGGTAGGTCTACAGGCTGCCAAAGATGATTTTGCCACCAACCGCAAGGTGGACGAGGTTTCCCAGGGGAAAATGTCGCTGCGGATCGCTCGCGTGGATCCCAGCACCGGGGAGATGGCGGGATCCTTTGTTAGCATTCAGCCTTCCAGCACCGAGCAAGGGGCGATGGAACCCCACACTGTTCGCGTTCAAGGCTTGTTTTACGCTCGCCTGGCGCAGGAGTCTTGAAGAGGCTTGAGGAAAGCCGAGAAGAGATCCAATTTCGGGCTTGAGATGGGCAGAGATCCCGGCGATCCCTGCCTATTTCTGTTGATACTATGTCTGTCTGGGTTTGCCCGTTGGGGAAGTGTGCAGCGATGGTGGGATCCCACAGCGTCTGTTTTGATCGGGCCGCCGATTTTTACGATGCCACCCGCAGCTTTCCTCCCGGCGTAGATGAAGCGATCGCCGATGCAATCTTGGCCGCGGTGGAAGCCACCCCTGAGACCCACTTTCTCGAGGTGGGCATTGGGACAGGACGCATTGCCTTGCCGCTGATCCGTCGCGGCTATTCCTATTCCGGCATCGACATTTCCGAGCGCATGCTGGCCGTCTTGCGGCACAAAATTCAACAAAGTCTGGGCCAAATGCCGCCACAGGTTCATTTGCAGATGGCCGATGCCACCAACCTGCCTTTTAGGGAGCAGTGTTTTGATGCGGTGATCACGGTGCATGTGTTGCACTTGATCCGCGAGTGGCAGCAGGCGATTGGCGAGATCCGTCGCGTGCTCAAGCCAGGTGGGGTCTACCTCTACGGCTATGGAGAGCGGGTGATGAGCGCCCGCCACTCGTTCGAGGCCCGGTGGACAGGCATTCTGGCAGAGCTGGGATTTGAATCCCAACAGGTTGGAGCCGATGCCGAGCAGGTGGAAGCGTTGTTGCAGTCTCAAGGGGCTCATGTGGAACAGAGGACAGCGGCAGAGTGGCAGACGGCCATCGCTGCCCAAGCTTTGTTTGATCTGTACGCTCAGCGCTGCTACAGCAGCTCCTGGCCGATCCCAGAGGAGATCTTCCAGGCGGCCATTGCCCGCTTGCGAGCTTGGTTTGGCGAGACTTATCCCGATCCCAAGGCAATTCTGCTGGGGGAGAGCCGATTTCAGATGCTGCTGGCCCGCTGGTAGGGATCCCTAGGCGACCTTGGGATTAGGGATGTGATCCTGAAAATCGTGCTGGTCGAACACGTAAACGGTGCGAATCGGGTAGGGGATGACCAATCCGGCTCGGTCGCAGGCCTGTTTGAGAGCCATCATCACCTGAGTGCGGACGCGCCGCACCTCCGGCTTGCGGGGCCGAGTCCAGTAGCGCACCACAAAATCAATGGAACTGTCTCCGAACCCCACAATGTCCAACTCAAAGGGGGGATCCGCCAGCACCCCCTCGACCCCCTGCATGGCTTCCCGCAGCACCTCCAGAGCTTTGGGCAGAGGTGTATTGTAGTCGAGGCCAATTTCCAGATCGGTACGGCGGAAGGGGCGATCGGTCAAGACCGTGATCGGGCTGGTAAACACAATAGCATTGGGAATGACCACGCGCTCCCCCTGATAGGTGCGAAGCTGGGTGGAGCGAATGCTGATTTCTTCAACGGTGCCTTCGAATTCTCCGACGATAACTTGGTCGTTGAGTTGAAAAGGCTCGTTCAAAAGCAGCAGCACACCCGCCAAGAAGTTCTTGAAAATGTCTTGAAAAGCAAAACCAATGGCTACCGACCCTAACCCCAGTAGCCCGATGAGGTCACCCAAGCGCAGATCCGGGAAAGCCACCACGCTGGCCGCGAGGATCCCGACCACCCAGGCGCCCACTTGGCCGATCTGCACCAGCAGCATTTGCAGGGAAGGGCTGGGGATCCACCGATTGGCTGCGGATCCTACCAGACGCCGCACGGCTCGAACGCCATAGCGGGTAGCCCAGAGGATGACTGCGGCGATCAAAAAGCCCGGCAACAGCTCAATGCCTCGCCCCACCATCTCCAGGAGACTGCGGTTGATGGTTTGAAGTAGTTCGTTCATACCCTCATCCTTGCTATGCAATTGGCTACGATGAACACAAATGGACTTTGGCAGACTCTGAACCCGAGGAGACTCTCAATCTGGACTCAAAGAAGCCCTTTGCGAGTTCCTCTTCAGCCAGTATCGGCCACCGGTGCAGGCTTAGGTTCTGCTGCGCTTGCTACCCTGAACGGAGCCACTTTGCCGCAAGATGAGGTTCAGGGCAACGAGGGAAGCGATGGCCAACTACGACTGGATCGTGATCGGTGGCGGGATTACCGGGGCAGCTCTGAGCTATGAGCTGGCCCGCCAGGGGGGATCCGTTCTCCTCGTGGAGAAAGAAGCGGTGCTGAAGGGGGCAACCCGCTACAGCTACGGGGGCTTGGCCCATTGGGCGGGCAAAACGCCGATGCTCAAAGCTTTGGGGGAAGAAGGGATCCAACGCTACCGCACCCTGTCAGAGGAGTTGGAGGCAGACATTCAATTTCGTGAGCTGGACCTGCTCATGCCCATTGCCCCCGGCTGTGATGTGGAGGCTGTCGAGGCGGATCTGGCCGACTGTCGCATCCCACCCCGGCGGATTTCGGTGGAGGCAGCCTGCGAGCTGGAGCCACTGCTGGATCCGGCAGCTCTGGAAGCAGTGCTCTGGGCTCGGCATGGCCACATCAACCCCTTGTTGACGGCGCTGGCCTTTCAAACAGCCTTGCAACGATTGGGGGGATCCCTCTTGATCACAACAGCAACGGCCCTGCGGCGGCAGGAAGCGCGTATCACGGGCGTAGAGGCTGGAGCCAACTGCTATGGAGCAGGCCAGGTGGTGGTGTGTGCCGGCGGCTGGACGCGGGCTTTGTTGCGCCAAGCGGGGATCCGGGTGCCCATCTACTTCACCCATGCCGAATCCCTGGAGCTGGAGCCCTCGGATTTGCAATTGAGAGCGCTGGTGATGAGCGCGCCTGTGCAACGCTTGGAACTGGAGCGGCAAGCCGCCCATCCCGATCGGGATCCCCTCTGGGACGAGCCGGGGCACGAGCTTGGCCCGCCGATTTTGGATGCCGGGATCCTGCAATTTGTGGATGGCAGCATTCGCATGGGCCAGATCAGCCGGGTATTGACAGATCCCCATGCCGAGGTGGATGCAGCCGCCAGCGAAGCCCAGATCCGGGAACAGGCTGGTCGCTACCTGCCCAAGTTGGCCCACCTGCCCGGACGGTGGTATCACTGCTTGGTGGCCTTTAGCGCCGATCACCAGCCTCTGGTCGGATCCCTGCCCGGTTGGGAAGGCTTGCAACTGTTTTCCGGCTTCAGCAACCCCCTGCCCATCGTGCCCGCTTTGGCCCGTCGCTTCGCCCAACAAGCCTATGGACAGGCGGATGAATGGATCCCTGCTCTATCGCCGGGGCGGTTTGCCCAGGTTTGGAGTTGATGCCTTACCTGCTCTCGATGCTCCTCGCCGAGCAAGTGTAAACTACCCGCACCACTCATGCTGACGCAAAGCGCTCGGCGCCGCTAAAGCGAAAGAGTGCGGGCTTTCAGTAGCCCTGAGCCTGTTATGCTCTGCCAGAGAACAAAACAAACCCGTTCGCGAAGCGAGCCGTAGGCTTAACCTCTAGGCTGGTTTACAGCAGCCCCCAAAAGCGCAATCACATTCGCACCATTCAAGTCCGCATCCCCTTCCCATCCACAGTGCCCACACTTAAACTGCTTCCCACTGCGGTAGGACTGTTCAGGGTCGGGATGAATGCGCAAACACCGGTGGCAAGTTTGACTACTGTAGCGGGGATTCACCAACACCACCCTAACTCCTGCTTGCAGAGCTTTGTAGCCAATAAAGGTGCGCAGTTGGTAGAACGCCCAACTATTTGCACGCCTACGCTCTGTCTGACTGCGCGGCTGTTGATTGACCCTTTCCCGAATCCCTGTCAAGTCCTCTAAAGCAATAGCGCTGTTCGTTGCTTTTGCCTAGCCACAATAGCTTTGGAGATGCGATGATTGACCCACGCTTGAAAGCGCCTCTCCTTGCCAGACAGCCGTTGCAGCAGCTCTCTGCACCTGCGCCGGGAACTGCGGCTGCCCTTACTGGCTTTTTGCTGGAGTACCGCTCTCAGCTTGGAATAATGCTCTCGTATTTTGCTCAACTGCTGTCCATGCCAGTTCTCTCCCTCCGATGTATGGGCAATGTCTGTTCTCCCCAAATCCACGCCTATTACTCGCTCTTGCGGTTTGGTAACAGGTGTTTCTGTCTCTAGGCAAATTTGCAGATAGAACCCACCACCACGACGCTGAACCAGAGTCGCTGCTTTGGGTTTTGTCCCTGCTAACTTCCTGCGTTGATAGTTGCCGATGGCTAACTCAAACCGTTCCCTGCCATCAACGGTAGTGATGGACACTGTCCAATCTTTCTCTCTGAAGGAAAAGATGCGGGCATCGTAAGTAACAAACGGTTTCTTGAACTCCTTGACGGGTCTATTTTTCCGTTGTGCTCCTTTGCGACTACCTGCGACTCTGCGGTATACCTGCTGAGCCAAGTTACTGGACAAGCCAAATCGCGACCTAAGTTCGTAGTAGCAAAGGGATTGGAGCTTGATGGCATTGACTACCTTTGCTGGGGTGTTGGCATTGACCCAGTTCAAGGCTTCTGTGAAAGCAGAAAGGGTAGCAGAGAGTTTTGCCGCTTGAGCTTCTGCTACCCTGAGCTTGCAGGAAAGGGTCAGGACTTGGGTCATAGCTCTACCATACTTCATCAAGACGCATTCCTCCCGACGCTGACCCTACGGGTACAGCGCGGGGCTCCTGCGCGAGTAAGCTGAATTCCTATTTCCCACCTCCCCAACAACTCCCAAAATCCTCAGGGCAACCTTGCTAAGATTTCCATGGCAGGGATCCGGGAATATGCAAGGCGTACTGCTAATCCTCTACATGTTGGTTGTCAGTGGCCTGATTGCCGTTGTTGGGGATCGGGTGGGCTACCGCATTGGCAAAAAGCGCCTTACCTGGTTTAACCTGCGCCCCCGCCATACCGCCATTCTGGTGGCCGTGGTGACCGGCGTGAGCATCTCCGCCCTGACTTTGGGCACACTGCTGCTCCTCAACCGCTCTCTGTCGGAGGCCCTGTTCAGCTACACCAACCAAATTGCCCAGGCGGAGCAAGAGCTGCGGGCCCTCAACCGCCAAAAAGCCCTCTTGGAAGCGGAAAATGCCGCTCTCAGGGTTGAGCGGGATCACCTCAAGATGGATCTCGACCAATTTCGCAGCCAGCAGTCGGCAGCCCAAACCCGCCTGAGCGAAGTGCGCGATCAACTGGCGGTGGCGCTGCAGGAGCGGCAGGAGGCGGAGGCCAAGCTGGCGGCAGCCAACGAGCAACTGGCCAAGGTGCAGCCCAGTCTGGATCGAGCCCAGGCCGAGTTGGAGGCGGTGAAGGCAGAGGTGGAGTCAGCCCGGCAGATGATTGCCACCCTGGAGTCGCAAAAACAAGCCCTGCAACTGGATCGAGATCAACTGGAGCGCTCCCTGGATGTGGTGCAGGCGGCCTTAACCCAACTGGAGAACCAGAAAAACCAGCTTGAGCAGGAGATCGAGCAGCTCAACCAATTGGCGGTGCGGCTGCGGCGGGGGGAACTGGCCATCTTGGCGGGGGAAGTCTTGGCAACGGGGGTTGTGGAGGCTCCAAGGGGGGCAAAGCCAGAGGCGATTCGGCAGCAGTTTGAGCAACTTTTGGCCCAGGCGGAACAGCGGGCCCTTGCCCTTGGATCCCAGCCCATGCCCCCTCTGGAAAACGCGATCCTGATCCGCCGCGAGGATGCCGATCAAGCCTTGGAGAAGTTGCGAGAACCCGGTAGCTGGGCGGTGCGCATTCTCTCTGTTACCAACCGGCTCAAGGGGGAGCCTGTGCCTGTGCTCGTGCAGATTTACCCCAACCAGCGGATCTTCCCCAAGGGATCCGTGCTGGCCCACGGGGTGATTCAACCGGGTTTGAGCGAAAATCAGATCCAACAGCAACTGCTGGGGCTGCTGAACCAGGCCAATCAGCGCTCGCAGGAGGAGGGGCTCCTCTCGGATCCCATCACCGGCACCGTTGGGGAGTTCTCCCAGGTCAAGTTTCTGGAGGTTGTGCAGCATCTCCGCCAGAGCACCACCCCTCTGGATGTGAAGCTGGTTGCCGACACCGACATCTACACAGCAGGACCGTTGCGGGTGAGTTTTCTGATGGCGGAAGCTTCTGGTCAACCCGGCTCTCCTGGAGTTCAACAGGCGGGGCGCCCTGAAGGATGACGGATTCACTCCATTCGGCAAGGCTGAAGAGCGAACGAGTGCTGATCGGTTTCGACCCAGGGCGCGACAAGTGCGGCATAGCTGTGGTGCAGGTGCAGGCGCTTGCGCCAATGGAGCTGAGGGTTTTACACCGGGAGGTGATCCCTTCTTCGGCAGCGCTATCTAGACTGCAAACGCTCCGGCAACAGTTTCAGGCGGAGCAGGTAATCCTGGGCAATCAGACGACGGCCCAAGCCTGGAAGTCTCAACTGGAATCCATTCTCCCCCCGCAGCAGATTGTCCTGGTGGACGAGCGGCACAGCTCCCAAGAAGCCCGTCAGCGCTACTGGGATTTTTACCCACCGCAGGGATGGCAGCGGCTCTTGCCCAAGGGGATGCGGGTGCCGGCCAAGGCTTACGATGATCTGGTGGCTCTCATTCTGGTGGAGCGGTACTGCTGTGGGCGAGATACGGCTAAGCCGGCGTGAGCTGCTGCAGGGGATCCTGCTGGGGCTGGTGGCAGCAGGATGTGGGGGGCCGGATGCGCACTTGCCTCTTATCGTGGCGCTTAAGCAAGGGATCCCTGCCAGTTTGCTCAACGAGTTTCGCCGCAGGACTCAGGCCCGCTTTCGGCTGCAACTGTTGGATAGTCGGGATCAGTTGTTGGCCTATCTCCGGCAAAGTGTTCAGCCGGCTGATGCAGCCTGGTGGGATCCGGGGGGATGGTTCCGGCGGCGGCTGCCGGTGGCGGCTTTGAGTTTGTTGGGGGCCGACGCTTTGGATCGGGCCATAGCTGCCGGTTGGCTGGCTCCTCTGCCGGCAAGCCTGTTGGGAGAACGATGGCAGAATCTGGATCCCCGTTGGCAAGCTGCGGCACTCCGGGAGGGGCAGATTTGGGGTGTGCCCTGGCGCTGGGGGGTAACGGCCATTGCCTACCGCCGGGATCGGGTGAGGGAGCCCATTCGGGACTGGGCGGATCTGTGGCGGCCTGAGCTGGCCGGCAAACTGACTCTGCCGGATCACCCGCGGGAGGTGATTGGGCTAACCCTAAAGAAAATGGGCCGCTCCTACAACGATCCCCTCAACCCTGAGGATGTGGAATTACGGCAAGAGCTGGGATCCCTGCATCGCCAGGTTTTAACTTACACCTCTTCCGACTACCTGCCCATCTTGCGCTTGGCCGATAGCTGGGTGGCCGTGGGCTGGTCGCAGGATCTCTACGCCACCCAAGCCAACTACCCTGAGCTGGCAGTGGTGATCCCGGCCTCCGGATCCGCCATCTGGTGGGATGTCTGGGTGCGACCCCACGTCGAAGACAATGCCCACACAGAATCAACCCAGACGGATTCCGGATCCCTGTTGGCTGACTGGCTTGATTTTGTCTTGAATCCTGAATTTGCCCCCCGCTTGGTCAATCTGAGCGGGATCCCTTCGGTTTTGCCGCTGGATTTGGCTCAACTTGCCCCCCGCCTGCAACACAGAGCCGACTTGCAAATCTCCACTTGGCAACGCTCGGAGATCTGGCGCCCCCTGAGCTCAGCCGAAGCCGAGTCCTATCTCAACCTCTGGGATCAAATGCGGCGGGGCCTTTTGTAGAAACACAGCGAGCGCGAGCCCTCCACTCTGCAACACTTCGTCAAGGTCCGCAATGCTTCTGAGGAGCTGTGGTAGGATGCCTGCTGTCTGATGAGCCAGTTGCACTTGCATCGAGGAGAGCACCTTGAGTCTGAGAGTTGCTGTTGTGGGGGGCGGCCCAGCCGGAGCCTCTGCTGCTGAAGTTCTAGCCCAAGCGGGAATTGAAACCTTTTTGTTTGAGCGGAAGCTGGACAACGCCAAGCCCTGCGGGGGCGCCATTCCCCTCTGTATGGTCTCCGAGTTCGACCTCCCCGAGGGGATCATCGACCGCAAAGTGCGCAAGATGAAGATGATCTCCCCCTCCAACTATGAGGTGGATATCGCCCTTGAAAAGGAAAACGAATACATCGGCATGTGCCGCCGCGAGATCTTGGATGCCTTCTTGCGCAATCGTGCCCACCAAAAAGGGGCGGAGCTGATCAACGGCAAGGTAATGCATCTGGAAATCCCCCAGAATGGCCGGGATCCCTACATCCTGCACTACAACGATTTTTCCGACGGATCGAGGCAAGGGGTGCCGCGTTCTTTGGCTGTGGATGTGGTGATCGGGGCGGATGGGTTCCACTCCAAGGTGGCAGAAGCCATTGGTGCTGGAGACTATAACTATGCGCTGGCCTTTCAGGAGCGCATCCGGCTCCCGGACGACAAAATGGCCTACTACGCAGAGCGGGCAGAAATGTATGTGGGGGACGATGTTTCTCCAGACTTTTATGCCTGGGTGTTTCCCAAGTCCAACCATGTAGCCGTGGGCACCGGCACCATGAGGGCAAACCAAGCCCACATCCAAAAGTTGCAAGCTGGGATCCGCGCCCGTGCTGCCGAGCGTATCCGCGGCGGCCAGGTGATCAAGGTGGAAGCCCATCCGATCCCAGAGCATCCCCGTCCGCGCCGTGTGGTGGGCCGTGCTGCTTTGGTGGGAGATGCGGCGGGATACGTCACCAAATCCAGCGGCGAAGGGATCTATTTTGCCGCCAAGTCAGGCCGCATGTGCGCCGAGACCATCGTCGAGACCTCCAACGGTGGCAAGCGCATTCCCACAGAGGAGGATCTAAAACTGTATCTCAAGCGCTGGGATCGCCAGTACGGCCTGACCTACAAGGTCTTGGACATCCTGCAGCGGGTGTTCTACCGTTCCAATGCCACCCGCGAAGCCTTTGTGGAGATGTGCGCCGACCGGGACGTGCAGAGGATGACCTTTGACAGCTACCTCTACAAGACGGTAGTGCCCATGAGCCCTTGGGTGCAGTTCAAGATCACGGTCAAAACCCTGGGCAGCCTGATTCGCGGCAACGCTTTGGCTCCCTGAAGTAACCCTACTGCCACTGGAAGGTCACCGTAACGCGATCCCAATTGGCCTCGGTTTTCAGCACACTGGCGGAGGCCCTTTGTCCGGGGGGCACGTCGCTGGGCTCAAACGCTGCCACTCGCGTATCGACAACTTCTTCTCCCCGATAGAAGGTGAAACGAGCACGGGCGTTGAGAACCGTGCGGGTGCTGCGGTTGATCGCTTCCACGCTTAGGCGGCTACCGGCCCCCACTCGTTCTTCCCGAATGGATCCCACGATTACAAAATCTCCTGGGCTAGCGGCAGACTCGGCTGGAGTGGCGGTCGGAACTGGGGTGCCAGGCTGTGGGGCCGTCTCGCTTTGCTTGGGATCCGACTGCCTCAGCAGCTCCAAAACACGGGCCAACTCCTGCTGAAAGAAAACAAAGGCTTCCCGCGATTGGTTGGCCACCTGGGCCAAAATCAGTCGATCCGACTCCTCTACCGGAATTTCCAGGAGGGGAGCTGGCCCTTTTAGGGTGACTCGGATGCTGGCGACTTCTTGGTTGATGAACTTATCCAGGTAGGGAAAGATGTTGAGAATGCAATCTTGGAAGGATCCCATCGGCATGATGCGATTGTTGGTCAGCACCAAGTCGGCCCGCTCACAGCTAGTCCGATCCTCCATATCAATTTCCAAGGGCACCCGAAAGGAGCCGAGGCTGGTGTTGGTGATGGTGACCCCAATGCCGTACACCTCCTGCCGCCAGCCATGAACGATCTCTAGGCTGGGGCTGGTGACTTCCTCGGTGAAATACTCTCCGGCCCAGGTCGGGGATCCCCACAGAGGCAGGGCCAGTAGCAGCACAGGGAAATGGCAGGTCAGTCTCCCCTTCACCTCAACCTTCCTTAACTCAACTCGCGGACTTTGGGGCAGAGCAGCGGTGTTTCTTGCTCCCCCGGGATGGCAATAGCCTAACCCAGGGCTGGCGCAAACCAGGGGGAGTCTTTGAATAATCTTTCCAACAATAACGGCTTTGAACTTCATCCGCTCTGCCCAAAGGGATAGCCCAGTACCCGTCTTCATCGAGCTGGGGGTTGCCTTTGCGGTGGATCCCAGGGGCCATTTTGTCGGGGCAGCGCCACGGGCTCTGCCGTTTTCCGCTGGGATCCCGTCTGCGATAGGATCAGAAAGTTCAGAAAGTGCCAAAATCCTAAGAGCCTCAGATCGAGTGCGACCGTGTTCCTCACCTTCTCAGCAGTATGGCTAGATCCTCAGCTTCGTGGCTCAGTCGGCTCTCCTTTTTGCGAGGGCTGATCTTCATCTTGGCCGTGGTGGTTGCCCTCGTTTACTTGGGCTTCAGCCGGGAGGTTCGCCTTGGCCTCGACCTCAAGGGGGGAACCCAGCTCACGCTACAAGCTGTGCCCACCGAGGAGGTGCCTGAAATCACCCCCGAAGTGATGCAGGGGGTAGAGGCCGTCATCCAGCAGCGGATCAACGGGCTGGGGGTGGCTGAGCCTCTGGTGCAGATCAGCGGCCAAGACCGCCTGTTCGTGCAGTTGCCGGGGGTGGCGGATCCGGATCGGGCCATTGCTCTCCTTGGAGATACAGCCCAACTGGAGTTTCGCAAGGGCTTGGTTCCTGTCGGCGCGCTGCCCCGCAACGAGCGGGGAGAGATAACAGCGGGGGAGGATCCGGATACTCTGTTTGAGCGGGTCGGCCTCACTGGGGATCTGCTGCGCAATGCCTATCCCCAAGCCCCTCGCCGCGGATCCCAGAGTTGGGAGGTGCTGCTGGAGTTCAAGCCGGAGGGGGCAGAAAAATTTACTCAGCTCACCCGAGATCTGGCCGGAACAGAACGTCCATTGGGCATTTTTCTGGACGACGTGTTGATCAGTGCCCCGATCGTGGGGCCGGAGTTTGCCCGCACCGGCATCACCGGCGGGACGGCGGTGATCACGGGCAATTTTACGGTGGAAACCGCCACTGACTTGGCGGTCAAGCTCAGGGCAGGAGCGCTGCCGGTTCCCATTCAGGTGATTGAAAATCGCACTGTCGGGGCCACTTTGGGGGAAGTGAGCGTGCGCCGCAGCCTCTATGCCGGGATCGGGGGCCTGGTGCTGGTTTTCCTCTTTATGGTGGCCTACTATCGCCTGCCAGGGCTGATTGCGGACATTGCTCTGCTTATCTACGCCCTCTGTACCTTTGCTCTCTTCCAACTGCTGGGGGTCACCATGACTCTGCCGGGGATCGCCGGCTTTATCCTCAGCATCGGCATGGCGGTGGATGCCAATGTGCTGATCTTCGAGCGCATCAAAGAAGAGTTGCGGGCCGGCAAATCCATCTACAAGTCCATTTCGGAAGGGTTTAACCGCGCCTTCAGCAGCATCCTGGACAGCAATGTGACTACCCTTTTGGTCTGTGGCGTGCTTTTCTGGCTGGGGATGGGACTGGTGAAAGGGTTTGCGGTAACCCTGGGCATTGGCATTCTGGTGAGCTTCTTTACGGCCATCACCTGCACCCGTAGCCTGCTCTTGGCGGCAATGGGGATCCCCAGCTTGCGCAAACCTGAGTTTTACGGCGTTCGGATGGAGGCGGCCCAATCATGACGGCTCAAGAGCTATCCCCTGCAGATCCCGCTTCCTCTCGCTTGCTGGACTACCGCTTTGACATTGTTGGGCGGAGCAGGCTGTGGTTTGGCTTCTCCTTGGCGGTGTTGCTGGTGGGGCTGGTCAGCATGGCCTTTTCCCTGGCTTCTCTGGGAACCCCCCTGCGGCTGGGGTTGGATTTTTCCGGCGGCACTTTGCTGGATCTGAGCTTTGAGCGGCCTGTCACCACCGAGGAGCTGCGGCGGGCGCTGCAGGAACACAACCTGGGGAGCAGCATCATTCAACTGGACACCCAGACGGGCCAGGAAGCCCTGATCCGCATGCCCCCTTTGTCGGAGACGGAGCGCTTGGCCGTGGAAGCCACCCTGCGGCAGGAGGTTGCCCCCTTCCAGCGCAATCTGGTCGAGACGGTTGGCCCGACGGTGGGTCGTCTGCTCCTGCGTTCCGGCATCGTGGCGGTGCTCATCTCTTTCGGCCTGATTGTGGTGTATCTGGCCCTGCGCTTTCAGTGGGATTACGCGGTGTTTGCCATTGTGGCGCTGCTGCACGATGTAGTGTTGACGATAGGGCTATTTGCCCTTTTGGGCCTGACGGTGGGTATGGAGGCGGACAGCCTGTTTGTGGTGGCGCTGCTGACCATCATCGGCTTTTCCGTCAACGACACCGTGGTCATCTACGACCGCATCCGCGAGAATCTGCGTCTGGTGAGCCGCAAGGTCAGCCTGGCCGAGGTGGTAAACCTATCTCTGAACCAGACCTTTGCCCGCTCCCTGAACACCACCCTGACGACGATGCTGCCCCTAGTTGCCATCGCCATTTTCGGGGGAGCTACCTTGAAGGGGTTTGCCATTGCCCTGCTCATTGGCTTTACTTTGGGGGTGTATTCCAGCATTTTTATCGCCAGCCCCCTGTTGGTGTGGTGGCGGCAGCAGCGCTATGGCAAAAGTAGCGAAGATGCCCGCGCAGGCAGGGATCCCGATTCACTTCCCTCTGAGGGCTAGGGCCCCGATATCGGAAAAATTGGGTCGATTGGGTGGGGATCTGTCGTTCGCGCTGAGACGGTGTCCTCTGGGTTCACCATTGCAGTCGTTGCCCGCGGGAGATCAGGTAGCGTTGTAAATCGGCCATTTTGCCTTGCGGCACGATCTGAGCTGGGATCAAGCTGGGATCCTGGCTGTGCAGCCAAGCCACGGTCAGCCCTGCCGCCGAGCCGATGGTCCATTCGCCGTAATGCACCCGGGTGGCAGCGTTGACAATGTGGCTGACGGCGATCCCTTTGCTGCCGATGAGCAGGTTATCCACCTTCTGCGGGATCAGGGCTTCTAAGGGAATGAGAATGGGGCGGACGGAAAACTCGTTGACTGGCGCGGAGCTGGCCGACAGAGATGGCTCCCAGTTGCGGTAGCGACAGCCATGGATGTCGATGGCGTAGTGGGTAACTCCCACCACGGTGGGGCTGAAGTCCCGTCCCCCAGTGGTGCCGACGCGAATATCCTGCTCCAACATCAGGAACTCCGCTTGGCCGTAGGCAGATCGCCCCAGAATGCGTCGACCTTCCCGGATGTAGGGGTAGAGGCTGAGGCCGGAGCGGGTGCCCAGCAAGGACTCTTCGGCAAACACCAAGGACAGGGGATAGCCGCTGCGGGATTGGGTTTCCATCAGCCACTCGGCAAACAGCAGGGCGTGGTTTTCTCCATCTTTGATGGCTGAGACATCCAGGCCCCCCAGCCAGTTGTGGCGCTGCCCCGAGGCCACCAGCCGCTCTTCCGTCAGGATCAGGGGCGGGTTCATGATCCCCCAATCGTTGCCGCGGTTCCAGTTCACCATTGTCAGGTCGCCTGGAACGGGTGTGCTGTAGAAGGGATCCCGGCGACCCTTGCTGACGATGCGGCGGTAATTGAAAAAGCTCTGGCCGCTGAAGGTGGGGAAACCTTCCATGTCGAACTCGCGGCGGTGTTCGGCGCGGGAATAGCCTGGTTGCAGTTGGGCCAGCTCTGCTCGGGAGCGACCGCCATCGTCGTGGATGGCCAGCACGAAGGGAAAGGTAAAGGCTTGAGTGCACTCCGGGTTGCTGGCGGGGGCGGCATTGGGCTCTCCGGTCACGTCTCGCCCTTCCGAACCCAGCCGATAGGGGATCCCGGCCCAGCCCACCAGCTCGCCGGTATCGGTGGCATCGATCACGAAGAATGGGCGGCCCGGCGGCGCTTGTAGACGCAGCACTCGCTTGGCGAACACCTCCGTTTCCTGCCAGCCATACCAGCTCACCAGCTCCCGCCACAGCCGTCCCGGCGGCACAAAGTTGGGATCCCGCGGCTGCCGCTGCACAGCGTAAATGCTTTCAATCCGGGATCCATCGGCGCTGAAGGTGGCCCCCTTAAAAGCCGTTTGGGTAGCCCAGCGGCTGTTGGGGGCATTTTGAGCTGCCTGTTGCAGCCAGGTTTCCACCGCCTGCAGCCCCGCCTGGGGCGGAAAACACAGCCCTCCCACCCAGCAGCTGTTGATCTCGGATACGCGGGTTCCCGGCGGGATCCCTGTCCAGGCCGGCAGATGCACCGGCTGGCTTTCGATCAAGGCCTTGAACTCCAGCCAGTGGCTGGAAAAATTGCCCCGCTGCCGCATCGGCAGCGATTCATCAATGGCCGATACCCCCTGGGAGGTAATCTGACCCCCCAGCCAAGGGGTGAGCTCGATGAGACAGGTCTGCACCCCCCCTCGCATGGCATGGCCTGCCGCTGCCACCCCTCCCAGGGATCCGCCCACCACCACCAGCTCGCACTCCCAAATCTCGTCCGGCTGCGGCAAGGGATCCAACAAGGGCCAACCGTGGGCGGTAAAACGGGGCACCTCCGGCTCGGAGACGGCAACAGGGGATCCCACCTCTGGCTGGGAGAGGGCGGCAAACCCCATCCCGGCCACAAAGCTCAGCAGCGACAGGATCCCCAGCCCCACAGTTCGCTTGGGCTCAGATCCCCGGCACGCCGCAGCCGTCTTTTTGCCAGCCATGCTCACCTCACTCACACCCCAAGCCCTTCCCCGGCAGGAGAAATCCCCTTGAGAATAGCTGAGGAAACCGACATTGAGGCCAGCCAGGATCCCTGCCACAGGGCATAATGGGCTAGCAACTTTTTAACGGCAACGGCGGGATCCCATGGGACGGGCAAAGAAGGTGGTATTGGCCTATTCAGGCGGGGTGGATACTTCCGTCTGCATTCCCTATCTCAAGCACGAGTGGGGGGTGGAATCGGTGGTGGCCCTGGCAGTCGACTTGGGGCAGGGGGCGGAGCTGGAGGCCATTCAGGCCAAAGCCCTCAGGGCGGGGGCAGAGCAATCTCTGGTGCGGGAGGCTGTCCAGGCCCTCATTACCGACTATGCCTTCCCGGCCATCCAGGCCAACGCCCTCTACGAGCAGCGCTACCCCCTTTCCACGGCCCTGGCCCGACCCCTGATTGCCAAGCTGCTGGTGGAAGTGGCGGAAGAGGTGGGCGCCGATGCGGTGGCCCACGGCTGCACCGGCAAAGGCAACGACCAGGTGCGCTTTGATCTGGCTATTGCTGCTTTAAATCCCCAGCTCAAAGTGTTGGCCCCTGCCCGCGAGTGGGGGATGACCCGCGAGGAGACCATTGCCTATGGGGAGCGCTACGGGATCCCCATGCCCGTGCAGAAGTCCAGCCCCTACAGCATCGACCTCAACATTTTGGGCCGCAGCGCTGAAGCCGGCATCCTAGAAGATGCCGACCGGGAGCCGCCGGAGGAAGTGTATGCCCTCACCCGGCCTATTTCCCAGACACCCGACGAGCCCGCCTACGTGGAGATTGAGTTCGAGCAAGGGATCCCTGTCGGGGTGGATGGGCAGCGCCTTGGCCCCAAAGCCCTCTTCGAGCAGCTCAACTCCTTAGCTGGCCTGCATGGGGTGGGCCGCATTGACATGATCGAAAACCGCCTGGTGGGGATCAAGTCGCGGGAGATCTACGAGTGCCCTGCTCTAATGGTCTTGATCCAAGCCCACCGCGAGCTGGAAAGCCTCACCCTCACCCGCGATGTCATCCATTACAAGTACGGCATCGAGACCACCTACAGCCAGTTGATCTACAACGGCCTTTGGTACTCGCCGCTGCGGGAGGCTCTGGACGCCTTTATCCGCGCCACCCAGAAAAGCGTCACCGGTGTCGTGCGGATGCGGTTGCACAAGGGCCAGGCGGTCTGTGTGGGCCGTCGCTCTCCCTACTCTCTTTACAACCCAGAGCTGGCCACCTACGGGGAAGGGGATCAATTCGACCACCGCGCCGCCGAAGGCTTTATCTACATCTGGAGCCTGCCCACCCGTGTCTGGGCCCAGGTGCACCGGGGCTAGGCTGAAGTGGTGATCCCACTCTCATTCCATTGGATGGATCTCTGGACAACCTGTTGGAGTTACCCAAACGCGCCTCGGCGGAGACAATGAGAGGGGCAGCTATGCCTGAAGCCAACATCCTCATTGACTTCGCCAAGGTTGGGGGGCTGGAATCCTTGGCAAGACTGGCAAGTCTGGAGGTGCTTGACGTGGTACTGGCAGAAGTCGATGACCCTTGCAAGTCCCAGGTTCTTGCTTTGGGCGTGCAGGTTGTCCAGGTGCAGGAAACGTGGCTTCCAGAGGCAATGGTTCTGAAGAAAAGTGGGTTGTCGATAGCTGACGCATTGTGTCTTCACTACTGCCGTACCAGCAGCTCTACGCTCCTCTCCAACGATGGCCGGTTGCGCAGAGCTTGCGCGGAGAGCGGCGTTGTCGTCCACGGCAGCCTTTGGGTAGTGTGTGAGCTCTATAACCAAAAGGTTTGTCTGCCGGAGGTACTGTGCAACTGGCTGGATCGCTGGGAGAAGGAGTTGAAAGCTCGCCTCCCTGCTGACGAGTTGGCCCAGGTGCGACAGGTTTTAGGATGTATCTCAGGTTCGTAGCGCCAGCACCCACCCTCAAGTCCCGGCAGTCCAGGTGTTGCCGTACTCGATCTGCTCGGGGGTGAGGCTGTCGATTTGGATCCCCATGGCCTTGAGCTTGAGGCGGGCGATGGCCTCGTCCACCTCGAGAGGAATGGGGTGAAGCCCTGGGGCCAAGCGGCCCCGGTTTTTCACCAGGTATTCGCAGGCCAGGGCCTGGTTGGCAAAGCTCATGTCCATGACGCTGGCGGGGTGCCCTTCGGCAGCAGCCAAGTTAATCAGGCGGCCTTCCCCCAGCACCACCACTGACTTGCCCGACTGCAGACGGTATTCTTCCACAAAGGGGCGCACCATCTGTCGGGAGACCGACCGCTCCTGCAGCGCCACCAGGTCGATTTCAATGTCAAAGTGGCCGGCGTTGCAGACCATCGCCCCATCCTTCATGCGGTCGAAGTGCTCGCCGCGAATCACGTGCTTGTTGCCGGTGACGGTGATGAAGATGTCCCCCAGAGCAGCGGCTTCTTCCATCGGCATCACCCGGAAGCCGTCCATCACCGCCTCCAGAGCCCGCACCGGGTTGACTTCCGTGACAATCACCTGGGATCCCATGCCGCGGGCCCGCATGGCCACTCCCTTGGCGCACCAGCCGTAGCCAGCCACCACCACCGTCTTCCCGGCCAGAAGGATGTTGGTACAGCGCAGGATCCCGTCCAGGGTGGATTGGCCGGTGCCGTAGCGGTTGTCGAACAGGTGTTTGGTCTCGGCGTCGTTGACGGTCATCACCGGGAAGCTGAGCACCCCCGCCTTGAGCATGGCCCTAAGGCGCACCAGGCCAGTGGTGGTCTCTTCCGTGGTGCCGATGAGCTCCGACAGTTGCTCCTGACGGTGCTGCACCAGCTCCGCCGTCACATCTCCGCCATCGTCGATAATCAGGTTGGGGCGGTGATCTAGGGCAATCTGGACATGGCGGCGGTAGGTGGCCACATCTTCTCCTTTGAGGGCAAACACCGAAATGCCATGGTCCGCCACCAGGCTGGCGGCCACATCGTCTTGGGTGGAAAGGGGATTGCTGGCAATGAGAACGCTATCCGCCCCCCCTGCTTGTAGAGCCAGGGCCAGGTTGGCCGTTTCGGTCGTAATGTGGCAGCAGGCCACCAAGCGCAGCCCGGCAAAGGGCTTTTCTTGAGCAAAGCGCTCCCGGATCTGGGCCAGCACCGGCATCTCCCGCGCCGCCCACTGGATCCGTTGCTTGCCCAGGGGGGCGAGGTTCAGATCTTTCACTTCATGCTTCGGGAGAGACAGGGTAGCGCTGGTCATCGAGTGTTGCTCCAAACAGGGTCATCGAGAGAGGATAGGGGAACGGAAACTGCAAGCCCCAAAGGGGGCCAGGCAGCCATTAAAGATCAGCAAGGATGTCGATAAGCCTGAACTATTCTGCCACAAGGGATCCCCTTTCAGCGCTGGGGCTGGATGTAGGCAACCGCCGCATTGGCGTGGCCGGCTCCGACCGGCTGGGGCTGCTGGCTACTGGCCTGGGGGTGATCCAGCGCCGTTCCCTCTCAGAGGATATTGCCCAAGTGCAGGAGTGGATCCGCCGCCGCCAGGCCACCGTGGTGGTGGTGGGGATCCCCCTTCTGGCGGATGGGTCGGTGGGATCCCAGGCCCGCAAAGTCCAGCGGTTCGTGCGCGCTTTGCAGGTGGCCGTGGATCTTCCCATTGTTACCGTCAATGAATACCTGAGCACCGCGCAGGCGGAGTGGGATCTGCGCGAGGCGGGGATCCCGGCCAAAGCCCAGAAGGGCTTAATCGATCAGCAGTCGGCGGCGGTAATTCTCCAAACTTGGCTGGACGAGCGACGGGCTTCCCTGTCAGAAGTGCCGGCTTGGCAGAGCTGGGACAACACAGACTACGCTGGAGAAGTCTAGCCGGGAAAGTTTAAATCAATTCAAGCCCAAGGTGGGCCATCCCTCGTTGCCCCTTCTGCATCAGCAGGGTGTGATTGTTAAGTCGGGGCCTTTCGCGCAACTTTGATAACGTCTGATAACGTCACGTGAACCATCCGAGCATGAATCGCATTTGCATTCTTGGGGGCGGCTTTGGCGGGTTGTACACAGCTTTGGAACTGAGCCGGCAACCCTGGCCAGAACCACCCCAGATCACCTTGGTCGATCGGCAGGAGCGGTTCGTCTTTGCCCCCCTGCTTTATGAGCTGCTCACCGGAGAAATGGAAGACTGGGAGGTGGCCCCCCGTTTTCAAGATCTGCTGCCCCTGGGATCGGTGCAGTTTCGCCGCGGATCTGTCCAGGCCATTGACCCTCAAGCCCGCCGCGTGGAGCTGGAAGATGGGCAAAGCTTGGAGTACGACGCGCTGGTGCTGGCGCTGGGGGGAGAAACCCCTCTGGAGAGCGTTCCGGGAGCGGCGGAGTTTGCTTTTCCCTTTCGCACCCTGGCAGATGCTCAGCGGCTGCGCGCCCACCTGAAGGCGTTGGAAGACCGGGATCCGGCTCAGCCTGTGGCTCTGGCCATTGCAGGAGCAGGGGCTAGTGGCGTGGAATTGGCCTGCAAATTGGCGGATCGGCTGGGCTGGCGGGGACGGATCCGCCTCATCGAGTTGGGATCCCAAATCTTGTCCGGCTTTGCTCTCTCCAGCCGGGAGGCGGCCCAAGAGGCGCTGGCCCAACGGCGGGTGCAGGTGGAGTTGCAAACCAAGGTCTTGGGCATCGAGGCCCTTGGCGAGAACGGCGCCCCTCCCTTCCGTCTGCAGCTCCAGCGACTGGAGAGCCAGGAGATTGCTACGGATCTTGTGGATGCTGTGCTGTGGACTGTCGGAACCCGACCGGCAGCGGTGATTGCCAATTTGGATCTGCCCAAAACGGAGCGGGGACGGCTACAGGTTTTGTCCACCCTACAAACCCCCACCTTCCCAGAGATCTTTGCCTTGGGAGATGCAGCAGCGGTGGTGGATGCGGAGGGCAAGCCGGTGCCGGCCACAGCCCAAGCGGCTTTTCAACAGGCCGGTTATTGCGCCTGGAACCTGTGGGCTTTGCTCACCCAGGAGCGGCCTCTCTTGCCCTTTCGCTACTTTTCTCTGGGGGAAATGCTCAGCCTGGGGGTGGATACGGCGGTGCTTTCTGCCCTTGGCGGCCTCACCCTGACCGGCCCCCTGGGCTATTTGGCGCGGCGAACTGCCTATTTGGTGCGCCTGCCCACCCTAGAACACCAGCTCAAGGTGGGGTGGAATTGGATCACCCGCCCCCTCTGGCAAGGGCTGCTGGCCCGCTAGGATCCCTGTAACTGGCAAGAGCGCTCGTAGGCCGCTCGCACTGCCTGCATCAGGGCTCCCCGCACCCCCGCCTGCTCCAAGGCTTGGATCCCGGCAATGGTCGTCCCCCCTGGACTGGTGACCCGGTCTTTGAGAACGGCAGGGTGCAGATTTTCTTGCTGCAAGAGGGCAGCAGTACCCGCCAAGGTCTGCAGGGCCAACTGGGTAGCAATGGGACGCGGCAGCCCCACCTGTACCCCTCCGTCGATCAGCCCTTCCAGAATCACCGCCAGATACCCCGGCCCGGAACCCGAAAGTGCCGTCACCGCATCCATCTGGCTTTCGGCCACCGTCACCACCTCGCCCACCGCGCGAAACAGCTTCTCCACCTGCTCCACCTGCATAGGCGTCACCCCTGGCCCGTAGCTGATGGCCGTTATGCCCGCCCCCACCAGCGCCGGCGTGTTGGGCATCGTGCGCACCACCTTTTGTTTGGGAAAAGCCTGCTGCAACTGCTGCAAGGGGATCCCGGCCATAATCGAGATCACCAGCTCTGTGGCGGACAGCCGGCCCATCTCAGCCACCACTGTCGGGAAGAGCTGCGGTTTAACGGCCAGAAACAGAATCTCAGACTCTCCCGCCTGGGATGGATCCGCCAACAATCGGATACCCAGCTCCTGCTGCAGGGCCACAGCCTTATCCAGATCAGGCTCCCGCAAGGCCACCTGCGCTGCGGGATAAACTCCCACAGCTACCCAACGCCGCAGCAGGGCGGATCCCATGGCTCCACCCCCGATAACACTTAGCAGTGGCCGCTCCATAGCAACTAGTGCTGACCTACTGCCTGCAGATGCTCATAGGTGCTGGGCCAGAGGGGGGTAGGGCTTTGCAAAGGGCGCTGCAGCGGCTGCACCACTTGGCTACTGGGGGTGGAAACCATCACCGTGCTGGGGGTGAACAAAAAAATGTTCTCTCCGATGCGCTCTTGGTGGCCATCGATGGCGTAGGTGCCGCCGGCAACGAAATCCACAGAGCGCTGCGCCTCAGCGGGATCCATTAGGGTCAAGTTCATGATCACCGTCTTGCGCTCCCGTAGGTACTGGATAACCTGAGCCATCTCATCGAAGCTGCGCGGCTCCATCACCACCACTTCACTGGTGGGTGGGTTTACGCCCGGTAATCCAATCACGTTGCTCCCCATACTGCCCCCTGCTGAGCGATCCCGATGCTGACTGCGCCGATGGCCCCGCGACTCTTCTCGACCGGCAGAGCCCTCCCCCGCTTCCACTCCCCGTTGCCGCCGCCCTCGCGGAAGGGTACTCACTTCCTCCTCTTCGGGGGGAGCAGCCGGTTGGGAACGGCGTCCCTCGTAGAGCAGTTGGTAATCATCCTGCCCTTCCATTTCAGAGTACTCCTCCAGGCCGTCCACGGGATCATTCAGACCCACAAAATCTCTTACCCTGCTCCAGATTCCATTGACATTCATATGCACATCCTCACTACAGGTCATGGGTTTACGGCGAGCGCAGGATTCAGGCTCTTGATTGGATCCTGAGTGGCTCACTCAAGCTAGGGGGCGTCCTTTTATTCTCGGTCAAAGTCTTTCAATAGGCTGAGACAGGGTTTGCTCAGAAAGCTGCCGAAGCGAGTGGGGGCTAACGCAGGTTAACAAAACCCCATTGATTCGACGACTAGAGTTTACCCAGAAGAAGTGAAGATGTCATCTCACTTGCCAAGCCGTTGTTTGGCAGGATTGAACTCTGCTCCCCGTCTGGATTGAGCCCACGTTAACGGAAGTAACGCAAATGATTACAAATTTCCCCAAAATTTCCCCAATAGGGCAAATCCTGGGCGGGATCCCCCCGCTTTTGATCGAGCCAAGCCAAACTCTCGCCCCGAAGGTACCCCGCAGGGCGACTGGGGAGTTGCACGGCTTTACACAAAATTTAATCACAATTTAACGGCTTCACAGAGGTCACATCTATTCCTGCTCGGCGTCGGCAAACAAAGCGCGCCCCAGCCGGATCAAGTTAGAGCCTGCTGCCACCGCCAGGAGGTAATCGTCGGACATGCCCATGGAGAGGGTGTGCACCTGCAGATGTTCATAGCCGCTGCGCTGGATGTAATCGGCCAGTTCGGCCAGCTTGCGAAACAGGTCTAGGGCCGCCTCTGAGCTCAAGCCCAAAGGCAAAATGGTCATCAGGCCCACAATTTGCACCTGCAGCAGTTGGTTCAGTTCGGGGAGGCTCTGCAACAGATCGGGGATGAGCCAGCCGAACTTATTGGGATCCGGAGCCAATTTAACCTGCAGGCAAAGCTTGGGGGTGAGGTGCAGCTCCCAAGCCTTTTGGTTGATCAGCTTGGCCAGGCGCAAGCTATCGACGCTGTCAATCCAGGCAAATTGCTTGAGGGCCGGTTTGACTTTGTTGGTCTGCAGATGCCCGATCAAGTGCCAGACGATATCGGTCAGATCTTGCAGTTGCCCTTGTTTGACGGCGGCCTCTTGCACTCGACTCTCCCCAAAGTGGCGGATCCCGGCCCGATAGGCGGCGCGGATGTGGTCGGCACTGTAGCCTTTGCTCACTGCCATGATCTCCACATGGTCTGGGATCTGGGCTCGGATGGCCTGAATGCGGCTGTGGATGAGCTGCTCGTCAAGGGGCATCGTCAGGTCAGCAGGCCGGGGATCTCTATCCCCATTCTCGTTCCAATTGGCAACAATGCTCTGGGATAGATTTTTGCAGAACCCAGAGCCAACGGGCTGTCCGCTACCGCTGCCAGGGATCCGGTCGGGAGATGATCACGCGGGTGCCGGGCGCCAGTTTGCGCGCGTAGTCCAACTGCACCACTTCTGGGTTTTGCTTCAGGGCTTCCCCCTGGAGGCGAATGGCTTGGGCTTCTCCTTCTGCCAGGATCACCAATCGTTGTTTTTCCAGCTCTGCTTTTTCCACGAGGAAGCGTTCCCGCTCTTTCTCTTGCTCGGCAATTTGCTTTTGCTCGATGGCCGTTTGGAATTGGTCGGAGAAGCGGACATTGCGCAGCAGCACGTTTTGCAAGATCAGGTCATTCTCAGCAAAAATGCTGGAGAGCTGCCGCTCCACATTTTCCTGGATCTGCTCGCGTTCTTCCGAGAAAACGGCGATGGCGCGGTGCAAAGCCAGTTCATTGCGCACCACCGTCCGCACCTCTGGGCGAATCACTTTGTCCACGTAGGAAGGGCCAATGGTCTGGTGCAGGTGGGCCACTTGGTCGGGATCCAAGCGAAAGCGCACCGAGACATCGAGGGAGATCTGCTGGCCGTCGGCGCTGAGCACTTTCAACGCATCATCCCCCTGGTTTTCGGAGCGTTGAGAGGCCATGGTGTAGGTTTGGGTGCGCACGTCGTAGAAGATAGGCGTTTCCACCAGCGGCAGCAGGAGGTGCAGCCCTTCTCCCAGCGGCTGCGGCTTCAGCCCCGTCAGGGAGTTGAACACCACGGCCCGTGTGCCGGCAGGCACCACCACCAAGCACTGCAGCAAGGTGGCCAAGAGGATCAGCAGCAATGCCCCACCCACCAAGGGAATCCAGGACAAAGCGGGAAGTTCAAAAGCAGGACGACGGGGGTGGGCCGATTTCACAGGTGTGTTACCCAAAAACCTAAAGAACTCGAACAGGTGCCCCGGGGATGGCCGGCCAAGCTCTTCTTGAGCTTAACCCAAGGCCGCAGCCAAGATCTGATAGGCCAGTTTGGCGACCGTGAAGGCGCTGCGGCGATCGGTTTCCCGTTCTCCCGTGACCGACAGCTCGACCACATCGGCGCCGATGATTTGCCGTTGCTGTCCTAGTGCCAGAATCAGCTCCACCGTCTCCCACCAGCCCAAGCCGCCGGGTTCGGGGGTACCGGTGGCCGGCACAACAGCGGGATCCAGCCCATCCACATCCACCGTCAGGTAAACCTGGGGGCCCAAGGTGGCAATCACCTCTGGGATCCACTCCTGGGCCGGCTTGGTGTGCAGGCTGTGGGCAAAAAAGGTGTGCAGACGGCGCTCGCGAATGGTCTGGCGGTCTTCGGCGCAGATGGAGCGGATCCCCACTTGGGTGAGGCGGCTGCCCACTTGCTCCACCACGCGGGCCATAGCAGAAGCATGGGAATAGCGGGATCCCTCGTAGCTATCTCTCAGGTCGCAGTGGGCATCGATTTGCAGGACGTGCAGCTCCGGATAATGGGGCAGGTGGGCAGCAATCAGCGGCCCGCTGATGGAGTGCTCCCCACCGATGGAAAGCAGGAACCGCCCCGGTCTCACCCACTCGGCAGCGCGACGCTGGATTTCGGCCATAGCCAGCTCCTGGGCGGAAGATCCCAGACCTTCCAACTCCACCGGGGGGGCCGTCCAGTAGCGGGAGATCTCTTCCGAGAAGTCGGGGTGAAGAGCTGGCTGGCGATCCCGTACCTCGTCGTAGATCTCCACATAGGCAGAAGCCTGCAACAGCGCCTGAGGGCCTTTGGCGGTGCCTTTGCCATAGGAGGTGGTGGCCTCGTAGGGGACGGGCAGGAGAATTGCTTGGGCCATCTCCGGATCCGGCTCAGGCAGGCCCAGGAAGGGGAAGGGAGAGCGATACATGATGGCTTGCAAGAAGGGATCCCTATTCTATTGAATCTATTGAAGAATTGTGGTGAGCCAAAAGGACTGGGATGATGGGGTAAAGAGGGATCCCTTGTGGGATTGAGGCAAACCCTCTAGACTGAGCAAAGGCTTCCCCAAGCCCAGTTTTAGCAGCCATTTGTTTTCACTCCTCTTAGACTGCCTTTCCACAAGCTGACGAGCCTATGACCACTGCCTCTCACGCTGCTCTTTTCGACGCTCTGGCCCAACGTCGGGCCCTCAAGATCATCAGCGGTCTACAAAACTTCGACCTGCAGTCGGTTCTGAGCATCACCCGCGCCGCCCAACAGGGAGGGGCCACTTGGGTGGATATCGCTGCCAGCCCCGAATTGGTGCAGCGGGTACGCGCCCAGATCGATCTGCCCATCTGTGTGTCGGCGGTGGAGCCGCAGCAGTTGGCCGCAGCCGTACAGGCAGGAGCAGACATGGCCGAGATCGGCAATTACGACAGCTTCTACCCTTCAGGCCGCATCTTCTCCGCAGCGGAAGTCCTAGACCTTACCCGCCGAACCCGCTCTCTTCTGCCCCGCACGCTCTTGTCGGTAACCGTTCCCCACACTCTGCCTCTGAATCAACAGGCAGAATTGGCCGAGAAACTGGAGGATCTGGGAGCCGATCTCATCCAAACCGAGGGCAGCACCAGTGCCGAGCCGGTTCACGGGGGATCCCTGGGCCTGATCGAGAAGGCTGCCCCCACCTTGGCCGCCGCCTATGAAATTAGCCGTGTCGTCTCGGTACCGGTTATCTGCGCTTCCGGCCTCTCGACGGTAACAGTGCGCTTGGCCATTGCTGCCGGCGCTTCAGGTGTAGGGGTGGGCAAAGCTGTCAGCCGGCTCCAGGATGAAGTGGCCATGGTGGCTCAAGTGCGGGCATTGGTGGAGGCCTTGGGAGGATCTCGGATCCCTGCCCTTGTCTAGGTCGATGTCTGACCGGTAAAAGTTGACCCTCTTGCGCCAGCGTGCGCTGGTGCATTTTTTTTAGATTTTCTTGGACAAGCAGGGAATAAGTAGGTAAGTAGGGCAGCTGAGGGTTGAGATCAGCCGCTAGAAGTTTTGCTGCTCACAAGTGCTTCACTTTCTTCCGCGTAGAGGTGGCATACCCGGCAATATCCAATTTGCGGCGGTTGCTACACTTGTCGTCCTTGCCTTCCCAGACCAATTCCGTCCGCAGCCGTCGCCCCAGTCATGTTCTGCAAAGATTCCAAGTCCTGAGCCGCATTGGGCAGACATGGTTGACAATGCGAGGGATCCCTTTTTGAACTGTCCATGAGCTGGCAACGCCCAGATAATCGCACCGCTGCTCAATTGCGCCCGGTTTCTTTTGAGCGCCACTTTACCCGCTATGCCCCTGGCTCGGTGTTGGTCAAGTTCGGCCATACCCATGTCCTTTGCACCGCCAGTGTGGCCGAAGAAGTTCCCCCTTTTCTGCAGAACACCGGCCAAGGCTGGCTGACGGCTGAGTACCGCATGTTGCCCGGAGCCACGCAACAACGACAGCCGCGGGAAATGTTGAAACTATCGGGCCGTACTGCCGAGATTCAACGGCTCATCGGGCGCAGTCTGCGCGCCGCCTTGGATTTTCGCAAGCTGGGATCCCGTACCATCACCGTCGATGCCGATGTGCTGCAGGCCGATGGCGGAACGCGCACCGCCGCGATCACAGGGGGCTATGTGGCTCTGCACGACGCCATCACTTGGCTGTACAAACAGGGGGCGCTGGATCCGGCCCAGGGATCCCCGCTGCGGCAGCAGGTGGCGGCCCTTTCAGTAGGAATTGTGCAGGGAGAGGTACTTGTGGATCTGTGCTATGTGGAAGACAGCCAAGCCGAGGTGGACATGAACATTGTTATGAACGAGCAGGGATCCTTCATCGAGATCCAGGGCACTGCCGAAGCCGCCTGCTTCAGTCGCCCGCAACTGTTGCAAATGTTGGAGATGGCCCAAGCCGGGATCCAAGAATTGCTACAAGCCCAACGGCAGGCTCTCAATTTAGAAAGATAGAGCCATAGCCGGACCCTAGCCTTGCAATGGTAATCCTTCAAGGCACTGCATATGGGATTGCATGGGTGTATATCCTGGTTGGCAAAGCGGTATTCCCTTGCTGTAAAGGAATGGCCGGGAAAGCTAAGATCAGCCAGTTGTTAAAATAAGTGAGCTCTCTGAAGCTCTCCTTTCGACGGTTTGAGCGTGTGGCTGAGGTGAATCGCTGCTCATTTGGCCTGAAGAAGTTGGCCCGGAGAACGCTGCATGTCCCGTTTTGTGTTCGGCTCGGAGGAACTTGCGCCACTGCTCAGGCAGCAAGGTTGGCGGTTTACCACTGGATATCTGCACATTCACCTCAAGGGACTGGATCCCTCTGAGGGTGCGGAACCCTGGGTGTTGACCTACTACCACGGCAGGCTGCTTTTTTCTGCCGATCAACCCCTCAACACGCAAATCCTGCTGAAACGACTCTCCCGCTTTATTCCTCGCCTCAACTTGGAATGGCCACAGCGGGCCATCTCGGTGGTACAAGAGCGCTTGATGAAAGACCATTCCTTACCTGAGCTGCTGGAGGCTATCACGCAATTGGGCCTGCTCAAGCCGGGGGAGCTGGAAGATGCCCTGTGGCTCAACCTGCTTACCGATTTCGACCGCCACCTATTCGAACGGGCAGGCACCTGTTACTTTGAGGTGCAGGAGCAGGTCGCCCAAGAGGCCCCCATTGGCGGGTTTGAGTTGGAGCCGCTGCTGCAAGAAGCCGCCCGGCGCCACGATCGCTGGGCAGATTTGAAGGTGGCGATCCCAACCCTGTTGGCGGTGCCGGTGGTCAATTGGGAACGGGTCAACCGCTACCGCATCACCGATGAGCAACGACAGAAGCTCCACACCCTCACCAAAGATGGCCAGTCGCTGGAAGCAATCGCCAAGAAGCTGTGCCGGGATCGGCTGGAGGTGGCCAATCTCTTTGCCTCCTGGGCGAAAAAAGGTTTGGTCAGCCTACAAACACCCCAAGAGCTGCTGCAGACCAAGCGCCACAACCCGATAACCATCTTGGCGGTGGACGACAGCGTGGTGATGCAGGAAATCCTACGGCAGTATTTGCCCAACTATCAGGTGATTACAACGGGCAACCCCGCCGAGGTGCTTCCTTTGTTGTTTCAGCATCGGCCCCACCTGTTGTTGATGGATATCGCCATGCCGGGGATCGATGGTCTAGAGCTTTGCCGCATTGTGCGCAGCTTAGAAGAGTTTAAGTCCCTTCCCATCCTGATGGTTACCGCTCGCGATGGTCTGCTGGCCCGCATCCGCGGCAAATGGTCGGGGGCAACCGCCTACTTGACCAAGCCCTTCAACGAAAGTCAGCTTAATGCAGAGGTGAAGCGGCTTCTGGCCCAACAGCCGCCTGCCCACAGACAAAATCCTCTGTCGGTTCAGGGAGGCAGAACAGGTCATCCTGCCCTGTTTCAGGGATCCCCCCGTTCCCTCGAGGATCAAGCCAAGGCGTAGTGTCCTTCTGAGTTGATCCCCGTCGCCATTGGCTTTCCTGTCAAAATCAACAAAGGTTTTATGTTAGATAAGAAGTCAACTCAAGAGACCATAACTTGTCTGAGCTGACTGCTAATGTCAATGGATTGATAGCTCATTAGGACATGCCCAAAAGAGAAAAATAGGTTGCCGGGGATTTCAGAAACAAGAGACGAAGTAAGCATCCCATACACTGAAAACTTATCCGATCAACCTTCCTCATTGTCATCACGACCGGCTACTTCAATCTCTCTCAGGAACTGGCTTTTCCCCGCTGGCATTAGAGGTCGTTTAAGCCTTAGAGAAGCCTCACAAGGCTTCTGGCAAAAGAGTCCATACTAAGGGTACCGACAAACAAGCCTTGAAGACATGAAATAAAGATCGAACAGGGTTCAGCAGGCACTTCTGAAGGCAAACCAGAAATATTAAACGCTGTCGTGGATCCCGGCAAGATCAATGAGAGGGAGAAATCAAGCAGAAATTGCTCAGGATCCATGGACAGGGATCCCAAGAATACGTAAAATCGAGTAAAGAATGTAAAGAAAACGCCACACTTCTCCAATTGGTCCCGATCCCCAAGGAGCATTATGCTGCGACTGGAACACATTAGCAAAATCTATCCCACCGGTGAGGTGCTCAAGGATGTGAACTGGGAAGTTAAGCCTGGGGATCGCGTCGGCCTAGTGGGAGTAAACGGGGCCGGAAAGACCACCCAGCTCAAGATTATCTGCGGGCAAGAAGAACCGACCAGCGGCGAGGTGATCCGCCCCGCCAACCTGCGCATCGCCTATCTCACCCAAGAATTTGGAGTGGATCCCGCCCGAACGGTGCGAGAAGAGTTCTGGACAGTCTTTCAAGAGGAAAACCGCATTCACCAAGAAATTGCCCAAATCACCCAACAGATGGAGCAGGCGGACGCGGACACGTTGGAAACCCTTTTGCGCCGTCTAGATCGTCTACAGCGCCAATTTGAGAGTTTACATGGCTATGAACTGGAGGCGCGTATTGAGAAAATCCTGCCGGAAACGGGGTTTGAGCCGGAGGACGGGGATCGGTTGGTGAGCGCCTTCAGCGGCGGCTGGCAGATGCGCATCAGCCTGGGGAAAATCCTGCTGCAAAAACCCGATTTGATGTTGCTAGACGAGCCGACCAACCACCTAGACTTGGAGACCATTGAGTGGCTGGAAAACTACCTCAAGAGCTTGACGATCCCCATGGTGATTGTTTCTCATGATCGAGAGTTTTTGGATCGGCTTTGCACCCAAATTGTGGAGACGGAGCGAGGAGTTTCTACGACATACTTGGGTAACTATTCTCAATACCTACTCCAAAAAGCTGAACGGCGAGAGGCACAACAAGCTGCCTACGAACGTCAGCAAAAGGAAATTGAAAGGCAACAAACCTTCATCGATCGCTTCCGGGCCAGTGCCACCCGCAGCACTCAGGCCAAAAGCCGCGAAAAACAACTGGAAAAGATCGAGCGGGTCGAAGCGCCCATTGGCGACGTGCGTACCCTCAAGTTTCGCTTTCCCCCTGCTCCCCGCAGTGGTCGCGAGGTGGTGAAGATCGAGAATTTGACGCACATTTATGGAGATAAGATTTTGTTTTTGGGTGCGGAGCTGTTGATCGAGCGTGGGGATCGCGTCGCCTTTCTGGGGCCCAATGGGGCAGGAAAATCCACCCTGCTGCGTCTTATCACCGGCCTAGAGCAACCTACCGAGGGATCTGTGAAATTGGGAGCACACAATGTGATCCCTGCCTACTTCGAGCAAAATCAAGCAGAGGCTTTGGATCTGAGCAAAACCGTCTTGGACACCATCCATGACGAAGTGCCCGACTGGAAAAACGAAGAAGTGCGCACGCTGTTGGGTCGCTTTTTGTTCAGCGGCGACGCCGTTTTTAAGAAAGTAGCGGCTTTGAGCGGGGGAGAAAAAGCCCGCTTGGCGTTGGCGAAAATGCTACTTCAGCCGGCCAACCTACTGATTTTGGATGAGCCCACCAACCACTTAGATATCCCGGCCAAAGAGATGCTGGAAGAAGCTTTACAGCATTACGATGGCACGGTGATCCTTGTTTCTCACGACCGCTACTTTATCTCAAAAGTGGCCAACAAGATTGTAGAGATTCGCAACGGAGAGTTGGTCGCCTACCAGGGCAACTATCACTACTATCTAGAAAAGATCGCTGAAGAGAAAGAGAAAGCCCGACAAGAGCGAATCGCTGCCGAAAAACGAGCCAAAGAGCGAGAAAAACAGAAAGCCAAAAAGGCAGCCGGCAAAACCTAAGGAGCCAAAGCAATGTTTACGGGTCTGGTTCGAAGTTTGGGCACAGCCCAGTTGATCAATTCTTCACAGCTACGGGTTACCTGTCCCCGGTTGCAACCTCAGTTGGCCTATGGAGATAGCGTGGCGGTGGACGGCCTTTGCCTGACGGTGGTGGAGATTCTGCCCGATGGATTTTTGGCCGATGTTTCGCCGGAAACCCTGCGGCGCTCGACTTGGGGCCAGGGATCCCTCGGCCCACGCACAGTCAACCTGGAACCGGCGCTACAAGTAGGAGACAGGCTGGGGGGGCATTTTGTCAGCGGCCATATCGATGGGGTGGGGCAACTGTGGGATCAAGCCGCCACCGGCAACGCCTGGGAGCTGAGCTTCAAGGTTCCTGAAGAGATCGGGCGTTACATCGTGCCCAAGGGCAGCGTGGCGGTGAATGGGGTGAGCTTGACCATTGCTGAGGTGCGCCAAGGGGGCTGCTGGTTCAAGGTGGCTGTGATCCCCCAAACCTACCGCGAGACCAACCTTTCTCAGCTCCAAGTTGGGGATCCCGTCAACATAGAGGCGGATATTTTGGGCAAGTATGTGGAAAAATTGCTGGGCTTGCTGCCCCCCGAGAGCAGCGTTTCTCTGGAGTTTCTGGCCGAGCATGGCTATATCTAGGTACCTTTCCCATGATCCACCCCGAGGAAGTTGAGCGCCTGCGCGGCGTAAATGTTTATCTCATTGGGATGATGGGCAGCGGCAAATCCACCGTGGGATCGGAGCTGGCAGCCCAGTTGCGCTTTCAATTTTTCGACACCGATGGTCTGGTGGAGCAGGTGGGGGGTTCTTCCATCGCTCAGATCTTCGCCGAGCATGGGGAAGCCTACTTCCGGGATCTGGAGACGCAGGTGTTGGCCCAGTTGAGCAGCTACACCCGGCTGGTGATCGCCACAGGCGGCGGCATTGTGTTGCGCCCCAAAAATTGGAGCTACTTGCACCATGGCCTCACCGTTTGGCTGGATGCGACCCCCGAGCTGATTTGGCAGCGGCTCAAGCGGGATCCCGGCCAACGCCCCCTGCTGCAAACCCCCGACCCCCAAGCTGCCCTGTACAAGCTGATGCAAGAGCGAGAGCCGTTCTACGCCCAAGCCGATGTGCGGGTGCCCATCCGGTCAGAAACTAGCCCGCCCCAGTTGGTTGAACAGATCTGGCAAGCCATTCGCGCCCGCTTGCGAGATGGGATCCCCTCCTAGCCACCTCGCGCCCAACACAAAAAGGGATCCCATGAGGGATCCCTGAACTCTTTAGTTTTTGATTTTTGATTACTCAAGATTCGCCGGGAGCGGATCCCTGACGAGACCAGAACGGCTTCCTTTAGAGCGCATTGCCGCGGGGGAGGACTTCTTCAGGGAACTCAAAGCGCTCATGGGGCTGGTCCTGCGGCGCCATC
>NZ_JANSIN010000030.1:0-31946 GCF_047462115.1 Synechococcus sp. R50.1
TTGTACTTCATCAAAGCGCATTCCTCCCGGCAGTGACCCTACGGGTACAGTGCGGGGCTCCTGCGATTTCTAGCTGACCTTTCAGATCGGGGATCGCTTGGGCTGTGAATCCTCAGATCCTGCTCAATTGTTGCTGACCAACCGGCCCAGCCTGGAATCCAGTTGCACATTCTTTCCTTCCGATTTCACCTACGAAGCCTTGGATCCCCAAGTGTGGGCCGACTACATGGCGGAAGTTCCGGCCTTAGCGCAGATGGCGAATATTTTGCAACCTTATCCTTTCACCTGTGGCATTTATCGCCAAGACGAGGTTTCGTGGTGGATTTGCGCCTTTTGGGCAGCCCAAGAGGACTTGGGAACCAACTTGCTCTTGCGCGCCCACAGAGTCGAAACTTAGGCGCTTGAGCCCTATCTCCTCTCCCTCATCGAGACGGGGATCGGCGTTACCGGAATCAAAGGGGCTGATAGCAGTCGTGGTTTTTATTACCATCTATTTCAACTGATCGCGCTAGCGGGCCAGAGGCCTTAGCAGGAAGCAACCGGTCGTTTGTTTCGCCTTGACGGTGAGATAAATGACTATGCGTTGTGGAACGGTTTATTGCAATTGACCTACTCGCGACCGCTATAGCTGGCTTCCGCCCAGAGCGTGAGCTGGGGGCCTTACGGCACTCCTTCGTAAATCACATAGACTCCGGCGCGCTCAGGCCGAGAATGCCGGTGAGGACGTTAAACAAAACCTGCTGCGTGGCCTGCACCAATTGGATGCGGGCTTGGGCCAAAAGGGGATCCTCTTTCAAGAGCGGCAAAATACGGCAGTTGTCGTAAAACTTGTTGAAATCGGCGGCGATGGCTTCTGCATAGCGGATGATCTTGTGGGGAGCGCGCTCTTCGGCAGCGGCGATCAGCTCATCCGGCAAGGCCAACAAGCGCAGCAGCAGGGCCCGCTCTTCTGGCTCTTTGTAGGGCAGTTTTTGTTGCTCCGTCAAAGGGACTTTGTTGGTCAGTTCAACCTTTTCTTCTTCCTGTAGCCGCCGCAGCAGAGTGCAACAGCGGGCATGGCTGTAGTGAACATACACGACCGGGTTATCGAAAGTTTGCTTGACGGCCAAATCCAAATCGAAGTTGATGGGGCTGTCCATGCTGCTGCTAAGCAAAAACCAGCGGGCTGCATCGACCCCCACGCCAATTTCTGGATCTTCGATCAGGTCATTGAGTGAGACAAAGTTGCCGGTGCGCTTGGACATGCGCACTTCGGTTTTCTCACCGGTTTGCGGGTCGGTTTTGAACAATTTGACAAATTGTCCAATCAAGATTTCCAGCTTGACATCTGGGCTGAAGGCACCCACCGCCGCCTTTAAGCGGCCGATATAGCCATGGTGATCCGAGCCAAGAATGTTGATCAGCCGGTGATATCCCCGCTGCACTTTATCCCGATGGTAGGCAATATCGGCGGCTAGATAAGTGAACGAACCATCGGCCTTTTGCACCACCCGATCCTTGTCGTCGCCAAATTCTTGGGTTTTGAAATAGACGGCCTCTTCGGCCCCTGGCTTGGGATCCTCACCCCGCGGTGCTTTGGCTTTGTAGAGAAAGCCGCGCTCTTGCAGCTCCTGCAAAGCTTGCTGGATGGCGCTCAGGCCTGTCTGGGGATCGGGGGTGTGCAGGCGGCGCTCGCTAAACCAGTGATCAAATTCGGTGCGTAGTTGTTGCAGGGTCTGCTTTTGCCAGGCCAGCATTTCCCCATAGGCAAAATCGGTGTACTCCTCTAGGGTGGTGGGCAGAGGGCGGATCCCGGCTTTCACCTGCTCCAAGAGACGTTGGGCCATCTCAATCAAGTAGGTGCCGTGATAGGCATCTTCCGGCAAAGCGATGTCTTCCCCCTGCAGTTGCCGCACCCGCACCTCGAGGGACTGGCCCAGGAGCCGCATTTGGTTGCCGGCATCGTTGATGTAAAACTCCCGCTCCACCTGGTGCCCCGTCCAGCGCAGCAGGTTGGCCACTGTGGAGCCGACGGCAGCCCAACGCCCATGGCCCACATGCAAAGGCCCCGTCGGGTTGGCGGAGACAAACTCCAGCAGAATGCGCTCGGGATGGGGGGTGGCTGTTTTGCCGAAGTTTTCTCCCAGATGCAGCAGCTCCTGCAGGCGCTCGGCCAAAAAGGGATCCCCCAGCCGGAAGTTGAGATACCCTCCTCCCGCCACCTGAGTTTCGATGTCCGGCAGATCCAAGTGTTTTTGCAGGGTTTGGGCGATCTGGGCCGGTGCTAGGCGGCAGAGCTTGGCCATGCCCAGGGGGGTGGGACAGGCGTAATCGCCGTAGCGAGGGTCGCTGGGGATCTGGATCACGGGGGCAATGGCTGCGGCTTGTGGGGGAGCCAGGGATCCCAGTTGGCCTGCTTCTGCTGCCTGTCGAATGGCCTCAGATACAGCACCGGCGAGAAAGCGAACCAGGGAGGTGGAAGGGGATTGGATGGCCATGGTTGAAGAGGGATACACGTGAGTTAAGAGCAATGGCGATCGGGATCCCTGCGGCAGCAGGAGCACTATCATACCGGCAACGAACCGGCCATGACCAAGGCAGAGTTCTCACCTTGGCTAAAAGGGGATCCCCCAGCAGGTAAAGGTATCCTCAAATACAGAAGTTTGACTCCGCCTTGCTAAGTTGGTTGCTTATAGTCTTCACTCCATTGTTTGCCGCATTCCCGTTTGCGGATCCCTACTGAGCCAGGTGCTGTGGAGCATATAGATATGTCCATCCCGAAATCGTCGCGTCGTCAATTCCTTCAATCTGCTGCTGCGGCTGCCTCTTGGGTTGCCGTTGGAGGGCTAAAGGCGAGGGCTCAGAGCCGCGGGCCGCTTCTGGTTTCCCAGGGACTGACGCCCCTGAAGTTTACCCTCTCTTGGTTGCCCTCTTCGATGGATACCCCCCTTGTAACGGCGATCTTGAAGGGCTACTTCGCCGAAGAGGGGCTGGAGGTCACCTACGAGCGCGGCTATGGCTCCGCCGATTCCATCACCAAGATTGCCGCTGGCCAGTACGACCTGGGGGAAGGGGATCCCTACTCCATGATCGAGTTCAATGCCAAAAATCCGGACGTGCCCTTGGTAGCGATCTATGTCCACTTCAATCGCTCTCCCTTTGGCATCTACACCTTGAAAGATAAGGGCATTGGGGAGCCGGCCCAACTGGCGGGCAAGAAGCTAGGAGCACCGGCAGGGGATGCGCCGCGTCGGCTCTGGCCGGTCTTTGCCAAGCAAGTCGGCATCGATCCGGGCTCGGTGGAGTGGGTAACTATGGAGCCGCAGTTGCGCGAACCTTTCCTCATCCAAGGTCGGGTGGATGCAATCAGCGGCTTTATGACCTCGGCCATGCCCAATTTGGTGCGGGGCGGGGTCAAGCTGGAAGATATTGTTCCCTTCCTTTACAACGACTACGGCCTTGAGCTGTATGGCAATGCGCTCATCACTCGTGTGCAATTGCTGCGTGAGAAGCCTGAGCAATTCAAAGCTTTCTTGCGGGCCTATGTCAAGGGTTGGCAAGACACTATTCGTGATACCGATGGCAATATGTTGGCCCTTCTGGACAAAGCCAAGGCCGACGGACAAGTGCTGGATACGGCAATTGAGAAATTGCGCCTTACCCTGGCAATGCCGCGCCTGTTTGTTACCGATGAGGTGCGACAAATTGGTTTGGGGGATGTAGTGCCTGCTCGTATGGAAACCTCGATTGCTCAGGTGGTGGATGGCTTTGGCTTGCCCACTAAGCCCTCTCTAGAGCAAGTGTTTGATGGAAGTCTGCTCCCACCCAAGTCTGAGCGGATGATTGGATAATCTGGGTTAGGCCAGCAACGATTTTGAAGCCTCTGTCTATTGGCTTGCCGGTGCAGGCCAACTTATCCTGCTTGCTGGGAGGCTATTTCTGGCTGCAGGTGCGGTCTGCGTCCTTATTGGATCCCTCATCCGCGAAGTATCCCCAAAGCTTTTCGTGGCAGGGATCCCAGGCTGCTCCCGAAAGAGGCCGACGGGAGACCTGTTCGCGTTGGTGGATGGGAGACCGGAAGCGGCATGGAGCAGTAGGGGAGTGTCTCGAACTTTGTTTAGGGTTACCCAAGAACGCCGTAAGGCCCCTGCCTTTGGGCATGGGGAGCATGTCAATGAAATCAAACCTGAGAAACAGATGTATTGGGAAGAGTAGCTTAGGGGTGCTTGAAGTCGAGATAGCTTTTCCGATCCCGAAAAAAAGCTGAATAAGTTTGTGGTGCTCAGGGATCCCTTTTAACCTGGAGGGGATCACTAGGGAGTTTAGGCCCTTGGAAACTTTTGTTCTGATTAAGCAAGTTCCCGATCAAAACGCCAAGGCCGGCATCAACAGTGACGGCACGATCGATCGCGCCAAGGCCAAGCGGATGTTAAACCCTTTTGATCGCTATGCACTGGAAGCAGCTCTGCAAACCAAACGGCAACACGGGGCGAGAGTAACGGCAATTACAATGGGGCCACCCCCGGCCATTGAGGTGCTCTACGAGGCCATTGCCCACGGGGTGGATCGGGGTATTTTGATGACCGACCGCCGCTTGGCCGCTTCCGATACCCTAGCCACTGCCTATACTCTGGCCCAGACGGTTCGCTATGCTGGCCGGCCCGATGTGATCTTCTGCGGGCTCCAGACCACCGACGGCGATACGGCCCAGGTGGGGCCGCAGTTGGCGGAGCGGTTGGGGATCCCTCAGGTCACCTATTGCGAAGCCTTCGAGATTCGGGATGGGATCCTGGTGGCGCGGCGGGCCATTGAAGGGGGATCCCAAATCGTAATGGTGCCCCTGCCGGTTTTGATTACGGTGGCCAATTCCGCTCGGCGTTTGGCCTACCCCACTCTACGGGGTGTGCAGCGGGTGCAGCGGCTAATGCGGGATGAGGCGGCACGGGCCGAGGCGATCCAGATCCTCAACTTGGACGATGTGGGGGCAGACCCGGAGCGCTGCGGTCTCAAGGGATCTCCGACCATCGTGGCTGCCACCGAAAAAGTGGGGGAAATTGGCGGCAACTGTCAGATCTTTCAAGGGCAGTCCGTCCCCCAACTGGTCAACCAACTGACCCAGGCCGTTGACCTCTTCCGCTACGCGGCAACTTCCTAGATCTTCTGCCTTGCATCCCTCTGGCCAATTCTTATCTCCATCACCTTTCAATCCTCATCGTCTCATCTATCGATCCCAGGGTGGCTAGCCGGCGAAAGCTCCCGGTTTTGGGCAGTGAAAAGTTAACTCAGAAAGACTCTGCTGACCTCGTCGCAATTGCAACACCCAAGATTGCCCTCGACCCGATTCAATCCCGATCTCAACCTAGGAGTCACAGTTTTATGGATCGCAAGCGGATAGTGGTCTTCGCGGAGCAGGTGAATGGGGAATTGCAGCCCATCGGCTTAGAGTTGTTGGGGGCCGGGCGGCGGCTGGCCGATAAGCTGGGAGCCACCTTGAGCGCTCTTGTGCTTGGATACAACATTGCCCACTTGCCCCCAATTCTGATCGGCCACGGGGCAGATCAAGTCTTCATCGCCGATCATCCGGAGTTGGCCGAATACCGCACCTTGCCCTACCGCCGGGTGATCACGGACTTGATCAAAAGCTGGCCCCAACCACCCCACACCATCCTGCTGGGATCCACCACCACCGGGCGAGATCTGGCCCCTCGCTTGGCCGCCCACCTGGAGACCGGCCTGACCGCTGACTGCACCGAGCTGGACATTGGCCCCTTCGAGTACACCAACAGCAAAGATCCCAGCAAGTCCGGCCTCTTCCCCGACTGCCTTTATGCCATCCGGCCCAGCTTTGGCGAATCTCTCAAGGCTCGCATCCTTGGCCCCTGGAAAAACCCCCAAATGGCCACGGTGCGCCCAGGGGTGATGGTGCCTCTGCCCTGGGATGGATCCCGCCAGGGGGACGTGATCCCGGTGCCGGTCAACTTGGATCCCGGCGATCTGCGCCTGCAGATTGTGGAAACGGTGCGCAACCTGTCCCAGGCGGTAGATCTCACCCGCGCCAAGGTGATCGTTTCCGGCGGCTACGGGCTGGGATCCCCAGAGGGATTTGAGCTGTTGAAGGAGTTAGCCGCTTGTTTTCCCAACAGCGCCGTCGGCTCCTCCCGCAAGGCCGTGGATTCTGGGTGGATCCCCTACGCCCATCAAGTGGGCCAAACCGGCAAGACCGTCCGACCTCAGCTCTACATTGCCTGCGGCATTTCCGGAGCCATCCAGCATCGCGTGGGCATGGACAAATCCCAGACGATCATCGCCATCAACAAAGACAGCTCTGCCCCCATCTTCAAATTTGCCCACTACGGTATCGTCGGGGATCTCTACCAGGTGGTACCCGAACTGATCCGTCAGATCCAGCAGGTCAAGTACCCCCAGCTAAAGGTGGGGGCTTGTGGAAGTAAGGTCTAGCCAGCCTGAAACCCCAAGGGCAAGGAAAGACTAGCCTGCCCAAGCAACCCAGTCATGGAGGGCGATTGAAGGGGACTGAGCCGACTGGGCGTGGCAGCCCACAGTACGTAGCGAATGCTTCCCTAGTTGGCTACCTCTACGTTGGTCAGTGGCGAAGGGACGTACATACTCCGAGTAGGAGACTTACCGCATGTTTGTGCCTGTCGTAGACCACAACCAAAACCCGCTCATGCCGACCACACCCAGTCGAGCCAGAAGGTGGATTAAGACCGGCAAGGCTACTCCCTTTTGGAAGAGAGGGGTGTTTTGAGTCCGGCTTAACGTGGAGCCTTCTGACCGGCAAACCCAACCCATAGCCGTCGGCATTGACCCAGGGAGCAAGAAAGAGGGGTGGTCGGTTAAATCCGCCGCACAGACCTACCTGAACCTCCAAGCGGACGCGGTCACCTGGGTGAAGGAGCATGTCGAACAACGGCGCATCATGCGTCGAGCGCGACGGTATCGCCAAACGCCCTGTCGTCAACCCAGGTTTAATCGCGCCAGGGGTGGGTTGCCCCCTTCCACCAAGGCTCGCTGGCAGTGGAAGCTACGTCTGGCTCGGTGGCTAAGCCAGTTGTTTCCCGTATCCGTATTTGTGGTTGAGGACATTAAGGCGAAGACCCGTGGCAAGCGCCGCTGGGACGTGTCTTTCTCTCCCTCAGAGGTGGGTAAGCAATGGTTCTATCGGCAGCTAGCCAATCTGGGACAGGTACTAACCCGCTCAGGGTGGGAAACCCAGCAGATGCGGGATGCCTTGGGTTTGCAGAAAACCAACAAAAAGACCGCCGAAGTGTTTGCGGCCCACTGCGTGGATGCGTGGGTGTTAGCCAACTCCGTGACCGGGGGGCACCTGCAGCCGGACAATCAGCAGATGCTTATGGTCGTTCCTCTGCGGTTTCATCGTCGTCAACTGCATCGTTTGCAACCGGGCAAAGGTGGGAAAAGACTTTCCTACGGGGGTATGCTGAGCTTAGGTTTGAGGCGGGGTAGTTTAGTGCGCCACCCCAAGTTTGGGCTCACCTTTGTCGGAGGCAGTTCTGCTGGAAGAGTAAGTCTGCATCGGTTGGAGGATGGGAAAAGGCTAACCCAGAGCGCCAGGAAAGAAGACGTAAAGTGTTTGAGCTTCTGTTCTTGGAGGTTCTACAGAAGAAACAAATAAAGCCGACCTAAAGGGCAGGGATTCTTTTCCGGGTTGCAGGATGATTCCCACTTCCTGGGCTACACCACTCTTGCGAGTGGTGGGGGATGCCATGACCCCAACTGCTGGGATGAACTCCCAGATACTTTTCCTGTTGACACTGCGCCATAGCACAAAGCCGCCCTAGTCGCGTCAGCGGGCCGTAGGCCCTAGGGCAGGGCTTGCAACCCAGTTTTCTTGGTCATAGATTGTGTTCATGGGATCCGCATACCGTTGTTGGCTGAGCTTGATCTGTCTGGTGTTGGTGGGATGCTGCTGGGGATCCCCGGCGTTGGCTGCCCATTCGTTGCCCTCCACAGTGGCAGAGGCGGCTCAGGTGTCGCCCCAGCTCGCTCGCGATGGGGGTATAGAGCACCTTTCCCTGACCGTAGCGCGGCAGCGGCTGGAAGCCATTGCCGAGGCCATGCGCTCAATTCGCCTGTGCAACCGGCCCAACTGCCGTTACCGAGATATCGCTGTGGAGGTGTCGGTTCACGATGGTGGTGCAGAGCCCTTCTACGAGGGCAGCATCGACGCCATGATCGACCGTCCTTCCGGCAGCTTGGATAGAGCCCACTACCGGCTGCAGTTTCGCCAGGGGCGCTGGCAGTTGCTGGGGGGCGAAGAGGTGTCCGATGTCTCTTCCTTTTTCTTTGAGGGAGATACCTACGAGGTGTTCAGCGCCTACGGCACCCGCAGTCACAAAGCCAAGTTGGCAGATGCCGGCAGTAACCTGCGCGTGGGCTATCGGGAGCTGTATTACCGCGTTTTCGACCGGGGCCAAGAGCGTTTGCACTAGCGGTGCGGAGCATGATGAGAGGCCGGCAACACACCCTAGCCAGCTCTATTTCTCTGGAAGGCGTTGGCCTGCACACCGGCCTGCCGATTCGCTGCAGCCTGCATCCAGCTCCTGTCGGCAGCGGTCGGGTGTTTGTGCGGGTGGATCGACCGGGATCCCCTGAGATCCCGGCCCAGTTGGGATCCCTGGCCCCTGCCCATCTCTGCACCCTGCTGCAGCAGGGATCCCCCTCTGTTCAAGTGCAGACGGTGGAACACCTGCTGGCCGCCCTTTACATCCTGGGCATTGACAACTGCCGCATCGAGGTGGAGGGGCCAGAGCTGCCGATTCTGGATGGCTCTGCCCTGCCCTTTGTAGAGGCCATTGCCCAGGTCGGGATCCAGGCCCAAGATCAGCCAGCCCTGCTGGGGGTGATCCAAGAACCGGTCACTGTCTGGGCGGGGGAAGCCTTTGTCAGCGCCCTCCCCCATCCTACAGCCCGCTTTACCTATGGCATCGATTTTGCCGATTGCCCGATTGGAGAACAGTGGCTGAGCTGGAGGGAGAACAGGCCGGATTTTGTCCAGTCCATTGCGCCGGCCCGCACCTTCGCCCGCCAGCAGGATGTGGAGCTGGCCCGGGAACGGGGGCTAATCCAGGGGGGCAGCCTGGAAAATGCCATTGTCTGTAGCCAAACCGAGTGGTTGGGGCCATTGCGCTACCCAGATGAGCCGGTGCGCCATAAGCTGATAGATTTACTAGGAGATCTCAGCCTCCTGGGCTGCCGACTGCAGGGGCACATTGTGGCCTACAAGGCGGGCCATGCCCTGCACCACCGTTTGGCCGAGCAGTTGCTCAAGAGTGGATCCCTGCTGATCCATGAAGAGCAAGGGGGAGAAAGAGATCCGGTTGCGTAGCCACAACCCTGCCATCCTCAGGTGCGACAGCGGTGCCGAGCACTTTTCTTCAAGGGGATCCGCTCTATTGGAATCTCTTGATCTCTTCTCCGTAGATCCCTGGGTGCTCTTTTGGCTGAGTTCTGGCCTGCTTCCTCCCCATCCGGGGTTTCAGTTTTGTCTTCTGTCTCCACGGGTTCACCATGGCCTCTGATGTCTCCCCTCCTCCCCTTCTCTCGGCTGAGGCAGCCGCTCAATTGGCAACTGCTCCCCCTGTCTTCACAACGGAGCAGATTTTGGAGATCTTGCCCCATCGCTATCCTTTTTTGCTGGTGGATCGGGTTGTGGAGTATCAACCGGGGCAACGGGCAGTGGGCCTGAAAAACGTCACCTTCAACGAGCCCTTTTTTCAGGGGCATTTCCCCAACCGACCCATCATGCCCGGCGTCCTGATCGTCGAGGCTATGGCCCAGGTAGGGGGGATCGTGTTGACCAAGTTGCCGGACGTGGCCGGGCGCTTGGCCCTGTTTGCCGGGATCGATGGTGTTCGCTTTCGCCGCCCGGTGCTGCCGGGGGATCAACTGCTGCTCTCTGCCGACTTGCTCACCATTCGCCAGAGGCGCATTGGCAAGATGTTCTGCCGCGCTCAGGTGGGAGGGCAACTGGTGACCGAGGGGGAACTGATGTTTTCCCTGGTGGATTGAGGGACAAACAGCGGCCATCCGAGAGGCGCTCTGCTGTGGGTCTTCTCACCAATTGAGATAAAGTGTTGGCATAGGGAGATGGCTCGGGGACTGCTTGCGCCTTTCTGTCGGGATACGGTAGACATATTGCTGCGTTGGGGTGGCAGCCTATTGGTCACGATGGCGGAGCGTAGCTCTAAGGTTGATCTCCCCCGGAGTCAAGCCTTGGTGATCCTTCGCGGGGTTGGGAGCGTAACCACAGTTGCTGGCTAGGTTGGAAATGAGTTCGTTCGCTTCAGCGGGATCCACTCCCAACGCCTCTGCAAGTGCGCCGCACCGCTCACGCGAGCGGATTCATCCCACCGCGGTGATCCATCCGAAAGCTGAGCTACACGAGACGGTGCAGGTTGGCCCGTATGCGGTGATCGGCGAGCATGTTCGTATCGCTGCCCATACGGTGGTGGGAGCCCATGTGGTGATCGATGGCTGGACGGAAATCGGCGAGGACAACCACATTTTTCCGGGAGCAGTTGTGGGCACCGAGCCTCAGGATCTGAAGTACAGCGGCGCCCCCTCTCAAGTGGTGATCGGCAGAGGCAATCGCATCCGCGAGTTTGTCACCATCAACCGGGCCACCAATGAAGGGGAAGCCACCCTGATCGGAGATCACAACCTGCTGATGGCCTACACCCATGTCGCCCACAACTGCGTCATCGAAAATCAGGTGGTGATTACCAATGCTGTCTCTTTGGCCGGCCACATCCACATCGAGTCTCAAGCCCGCATCGGCGGCATGGTCGGGATCCACCAGTTCACCCGCATCGGGCGCTTGGCCATGGTGGGGGCGATGAGCCGGGTTGACCGCGACGTTCCCCCCTACATGTTGGTGGAAGGACATCCAGCCCGCATTCGCGGTCTGAATTTGGTGGGGTTGCGGCGAGCCAAAGGGATGGAGGGATCCCTGCCCTTGCTGCGGCAGGTCTACCGATTTTTGTACCGCTCAGGGTTGCCTTTGGAAAAAGCGCTGCAAACACTGCGCAGCAGCCTGTGTGTCGTTTGTAACAGCGGTGCGGAGGGAGAGCGCCATGTCCTTTCCCTACAGGGGAAAGAGTGGGTGGACGAGACGGGATCCCTGCAACATCTGCTGCAATTTTTGGAAGACTCCCTCTCCCAGCCCCAACGACGTGGCCCTCTGCCGGCCCTGCGCGGGAGGGGGGAAGATCCGCCGGTGCAGAGCACTTCAGAGCTGGATGACTAAAGATTGGGGTCGGGAGCGTAGCTCTAGTGAGCCACCTGTTCATCTGCACGGGCGAGGTCTCAGGGGATCTGCAGGCCAGCCATCTGATTGAAGAATTGCTGCGCCAACGCCCTCAGCTGCGCATCACCGCCGTGGGAGGGGAGCGCATGGCTGCTGCGGGGGCCCGTCTGTTGCACCGCACCACCGAGATCAGCTCTGTTGGCATTTTAGAGGCTCTTCCCTTTGTCGGCCCCGCCCTCTGGACGGAGTGGAAGATTCGCCGCTTTTTGGCCCAAGACCCGCCAGATGTGGCCGTGCTGGTGGACTACATCGGCGTCAACAGCCGCATTGCCCGTCTGCTGCAACGGCGGCAGATCCCTGCCGTCTATTACATTGCTCCCCAAGAGTGGGTGTGGTCGCAGGATGCCCGCCTCACCTACCAACTGGCCCAGCAGATGCGGCTGATGTTGGCGATTTTCCCTGAGGAAGCCCGCTACTACGCGGCGGCAGGAGCCCATGTCCAGTATGTGGGCCATCCCCTGTTGGATATTTTGGCCGCTGTGCCCAGCCGTGCTGCCGCCAGAGCCCAGTTGGGGATCCCTGCCGAAGCCACGGTGGTGGTGGTGGTGCCGGCTTCGCGTCGGCAAGAGCTGCGCTCGGTTCTGCCTGTCTTGCTCAAGGCGGCTCAGTTGTTGCAAGCTCACCTGCCTCAGGCGCAGTTTTGGGTGCCCCTGGCCTCGCCCCGTTTTGCTGCCCCGATTGCGCGGGCTGCCCGCCGCCTTGAGCTCAACCTCACCCTTTTGGATCCCCAAGCTCTGCCCTTCTTCTCCCCCCACAAAGCTCATCACCTCGCCTTGGCAGCGGCTGATTTGGTGTTGGCCAAGTCGGGCACGGTGAACTTGGAGACGGCCATCTTAGGGATCCCCCAGGTGGTGATCTATCGCCTTAACCCCATCACCTTCTGGATCGCCCGCCATTGGCTGAGGGTGTCGGTGCCCTTCATGTCTCCGCCCAACCTGGTGCAGATGCGCCCCATTGTGCCGGAGTTGCTGCAGGAGCAGGCCCAGCCGGAGAAGATCGCCCAACTGGCACTGGAGTTGCTAACTCGGCCCGAACGCAAAGCCCAACTGCAAGCCGACTACGCCGCGATGCGGGCAGCCCTAGGAGAACCCGGCGTTCTGGCTCGCGCTGCCAAGGCCATCCTAGAGGTGTTGGATGGCGCAGCCGGCCCCCAGCGGCATCCCTTTTGCCGCTAGCTCCGGTGACCCAGCACCTGGGGCACGGCCCGTCCTCCCGCCAAGGCTGCTGTTGAATCCGCCTCTTCCAGATACTCAGCATCTTGGTTGACCCGCCACCCATCGTAGCGCCGTTCCCCCGCCACAATGTTGCGAGCGGCCAAAAGGCCCGTCATCATGGCGTGATCCTGGTTATTGTAGCGGTGCATGCCGTTGCGGCCTGCCACCTGCAAATTGGGCAGTGCTTCTTCCAAAAAGGTTCGAATGGTCTGGATGTGAGCTTGATAGCCGTGATTGTAAACCGGGTAGGCTTTCGGGGCGCGAATGACTGTGCCGCCCAAAACCTTTGCCTTCCCCAGCAGGCCCAACCGCTGCAATTCCAGCGTTGCCAAGGCCATCAAATCCCCATCGGTTTGTCCCCAAAAGGGATCCGTCGCTGAGCAAAAATACTCCAAACCCAAGCAGGTGACCGAGGGATCCGGAACCATGTCCGCGCTCCAATTCTTGAAGTTTTGGATACGCCCCACCCGCACCGAGGGATCGTGAATGTAGATCCAGTGATCTGGAAATAGGTTGGGCTCATCCACCAGCAAAGCCACCGTCAAAAAATCCCGATACCGCAGTTGTTCGGCAGCCTCTCGCACCGGCTCCGGTGCTGCAGTTACCAAAGCCCGCACCAGAGAGCGCAGCGGCATGGTGGAAATGAACTGCTCGCCGGTCACCCAAAAGGTCTCTCCCCCTTGAGAACAGGCTTGTACAGCTTGAACTCCGGCCCGGTTCCAGTGGATTGCCGTAACCTTGCGATCCAGTTGTACCGGCTGCCCGGCTTCTGCCAGCAAGGTTTGAACGCGCTCCCACATCTGGCCTGGCCCTAGGCGAGGATAGCGAAAGCGATCGATCAGGGTTTTGATCACCCCCTCTCGGTTGGGGAAAAAGGTTTTACGGATCAAAGAAGCCATCGACAGACCCTTGATCCGCTGGGCTGCCCAGTCGGCGCTGATCTCGTGACAAGGGATCCCCCACACTTTCTCGGTGTAGGTCTTAAAAAAAGTGCGATACAGCCGTTCCCCAAATTGGTTAATGACCCAATCTTCAAAAGATACAGGATTGGGCCTGGGAAAGAGGCGCGCCTTTAGGTAACTGAGCAGACAGAGACTGGTAAACCCTGGCCCCAGTTTGGCAAAAACATCCGTAGGTCGAATTGGATAATCAAAGAAAACACCTCGGTAAAAAATGTGGGAAAGCCGACGGCAAACCTGCATTTCCGAGCCCAAAATCTCCGTCCACAGAGCCTCAATTTCCGCCGACTTGGAGAAAAAGCGGTGTCCACCGATATCAAAGCGATAGCCTTGGTAGGTTACAGTGCGGGATAGCCCCCCTACCTGCACCGGATCCGCTTCCAAAACCGTTACCGGGTAGCCCTGCTTATTCAGCTCGTAGGCGGCACTCAATCCAGCTGGCCCCGCCCCGATCACCACTGTGGACTGCACTCTGGATAGCTGCCTTGAGGTACCATCTGGTAGTGGGGTCATTTCCTCAGAAATGTTCTCAGAAACAGTCATGGCAACTTCTCACACCACCTCGTCAATCCTAACGGAAATAGGTCTGTTCAAGGGATCCCCGGCCTGGGCGCGAAAGTGCTATGCCTACGGCACCCCGTCGGGAACCGCACCGCTAACGCGAAAGATTAAGCTGGAGACAGATTAGAGATCCCTTTTGTGTGCAAAGAAAGCCTTGGTGCTTCGCACCGCCGTCGCGAATGGCCGACTCTGTGGAGTGAATTTTGTGCAATCTCCCCCCATCCCCAATCCTGGACATCTGCTGACAAATGCTTCGCCGACAGTACTGTTGGCCGATGACGACCCATGCATACGCGGGTACTTGACCCACCTGTTGGTTCATGAAGGCTATCAAGTGGCAGAGGCTGAAGACGGCGACCAAGCCTTGCTGCTCTTCGGTCAAACTCAGCCTCAAATTGCCCTGCTGGACGCCCTCATGCCCGGCACGGATGGGTTCGAGTGTTGCCGCCGCCTGCGGGCTTTGGATGCGAATCTGCCCTGCTTGATGATTACCTCGCTCGAGGATCAAGCTTCCGTAGACAAAGCCTTTGCTGCCGGAGCCAGCGACTACATGACCAAGCCCATTCACTGGCCGATAATGCGTCAGCGCATCCAACACCTGATCAAGGCCCGCCAGAACTTGTTGAACCTACGCCAACAGGTGGCCCGCGAGCAAGCCCTGAACCGCATCGTCCGAGCCATTCCCACTTCTTTGCAGTTGGATCAAATCCTTGCTGCCGTCACCCGCGAGATAGGCCATCTGCTAGAGGCGGATCGGGTAAGCATCAGCATCTATCAGCCTCAGCAACAGCATTGGCGCATTGTCTCCGAGTACAGCACTCAACAGGATGGCTACCTGGGCTGTCTCATTCCCGATTCCGAAAGCCCCATTGCCCAGCAACTGAAGCAGGGGAAAGTGATGTTGCTGGAGGCAGCCGACCAAGCCAAAGACTGGGTCTACATCTCTGCCATGGCCAAAGCCTATCCTGGCAGTTGGCTGCTGGTACCGCTCTACGGTGGCGAAAACCCCGAATCTGGCCCGACCCACCCCACCCTTTGGGGCAGCCTGTGCCTGCAACTGAAAACGGCACGTCCCGGTTGGTTGGCCACCAATCAGGATCTGATCTTGGCCTTGGCCGATCACCTCTCCATTGCCATTCAGCAGGCGGAATTGTTCCAACAGGTTCAGGAGCTGAACCGCACCCTGGAAGAAAAGGTACAGGCCCGCACCGCCCAACTGGATCGCCAGGTACAGGAATTGCAGCGGCTGGATTGCCTAAAAAATGACTTCCTTAGCACGGTGTCCCACGAGCTGCGCACTCCTCTTTCCAACATGAAAATGGCCATCCGCCTGCTCAGCGCCGTTCTGCTGCCTGCTCAGGGCGCTGCCCGATCCCCGGATCCGGCCAAGATCTCTCAGTACTTGAAGGTGTTGGACAACGAATGCGAGCGGGAGATCAAACTGGTCGAGGATCTGCTGGAACTGCAGCAGTTAGAGGTGCTCAAGGGACTCCGTCCCGCTAACGCGAACGGTTCACAGCGGCCCTGCTGGTTGGAGCTGCAAGAGTGGTTGCCCCAGATCGCGGAGCCCTTTGCTCAGGAGGCCCATAGCCGCCATCAGCGCTTCAGCCTTGGGATCCCTCCAGGACTGCCTGCCATTTTTACTCTGCCGGGAGTGCTAAAGTCGGTGCTGGCGGAATTGCTGAAAAATGCATGTAAATTCACCCCTGCTGAGCACCTGATCAGCCTTCAGGCCATGTACCATCCCGACCACCTGGAAATCCAAGTCCTCAACACCGGCGTAACCATTCCCTTGGAAGAGCAAAAGCGGGTATTTGAGAAGTTCTATCGGGTGCCCAGCGCGGATCCCTGGCGGCAAGGGGGGACAGGGTTGGGGTTGGCCCTTGTGCGGCAGCGGGTAAGCCTGTTGCAAGGAAGCATTCACCTCAACAGCGAGGCCAATCGCACCTGTTTTACTTTGCGGCTGCCTCAGGTTCTCCCTGTCTTTGGCCAAGGCAAGCCAGCTCAGCCTAGGGTGTAGGCGTCGGGGTGGCCGGCTTTGGAGAGTTGGAAGCTTCCCCTTCCTGCAAAACTTCTTGCAAGCGGGCCCGAACCCGCTGGTTGAGAACAGGATTTTCGTTGGCCAAGGTCATCAATTCGCGGTATTGAAGCACCGTCAGCCCTTGCTCTTCAACAATGCGGCTGGCTTGGGTTTCTGTGCGCCGCATAATTTGCTCGTACTCTTCCTCGTTCTGGGTTTCCCGCAGTTGGGCGCTGGCTTCCCGAATCAGGGGATCCAACTCCAACAAAATCCGCACCAACTGTTCCACCTGGGCATCGGTGACTTGCTCTGGGGTCAGGGCTGGAGATGCCACAGGGCTAGGAGTTGCTGTGGCCGGAGCCCCCCCCGAAGTCGGAGAGGCAGTTGCAGCAGGGCCAGGCGACGGGGTTGCTCCCTGTGCCCAAGCCGGCAGGGATCCCAGGCTGAGTCCCAGACCCATCAGCAACGCGAATTTCATCATGCCCAAAACTCCCCAAACCCAGACAAGATAGACCTAAGCCCTTGAGGTGCAGCCAAACCTGAAGCCAGACTAGCAAGATGCCTGAATTCCGTCTAATCGGTTCAACGCAGTCCTGGCAGCCCATCAAGCCCATTCCAGCTTGCCGGTCACCTGGCGCGGGATCTATCCAATCCCTACGGTACCAGAACTCCTCACTCCAGGGCTCCCAGGATGAACTCGCGAAAGGGCTGTGTGGACATGCTGGGGATCTGCAGTGGATCTCTTGTAGAAACAAGAAGTTGGTTGTACAGTCTTACATGCGCTGTTCAACGGTAGCCCGGCACCGGAGTGCCCCTTTCTCTCCTCGGTTGAGCAGCTCCAGACTTGCAGCATTGGCAATTGACTTAGCACTTCAGCCCAAAGGGGGTTGTCTTGAAGCTGAGCTTAGGTATATGTTCTGTTGAGTATCGTTTTTGTTAATGTTAGGCTAGGGGCCAGATTTGATGCGGATCTCCCACATCGGCATCTGACTTTCTTCGCAGGTGTCAGAGCCCGTGGATCCCCTATCAATATCAGCAGTCAACCTAGCAAACGCCCAATCGCCAGCTCTCTTTGCAGGCGATTGTTGGAGGATTTTTTGTTCGGAGAAAGGTTCCCGATTAGATTTTTTTGGGCGCGTCCATAAGTAACCCTTCAAGGGCTTTGAGGGCGACTGCTGTCTTTATTGCCTTTGTAAAAGATGATAACAAAAATGGGTAAAAGTTATTGCTTTTCTTAAGCAGCGCTGATATATTCTTTGCGGTTGCGGTTGTTCGGTCATCCTTCTACAGGAGGCTTACATTGGTTAGGAGAAGAAAGCGTAAGAGTCGCCGTCGTCTGGAAGGGCGCAAAATTTTAGATCACATTCCTCAATTTAATCTGGACAGTGGTGAAGAGAAGTCTGTAACCGCTGCTCGAAAGTATATTCAGGAAAAGTCTATTCAGCCCCCCGCGCTGATTTTGGTGCGGCGAAATGAGCATACCGTTGATCGGTTTTTTTGGGCGGAGAAGGGGTTGTTCGGCGCGCAATATGTCGAGGAAAACCACTTCCTTTTTCCCAGCCTGCGAGCTTTGCTAGCGGAGGTTGCGGCTGAGAAGCCGGAGAAAAAATCCTCAAAGGTTCTTGCAACTGCCGCTCGCTAGCCTCTGACCAGCTTTTCCTATTAGCAGGAGCTCAGGAAACAGCCCCCCTACCCTGGGGGGTTTGTTGCAGCCGCTCTCAGAAAATCAAGAAAATCAAAAGAACTGACCCTATTTAGGGGATCCCTTTCACTCAATGGGTTGAGCTTCTGATACCTCACTCCCCATGCTGGATCTGCTGGCGGCAGCGAGGGAGCCACGCGCTACCCTACAAGGGATCCCGTCGGGAGATGCCGGATGAGCCGACTGCCTCAAACCACTGCCCATGTCCAAATTACCCGCCGCTCTTGGCAAGAGGGGGCCATTGAGGGGGAAGTCAACGCCAACGGTTGGGTTTGGCGCTTTTGCTGGTGCTTTCGGGCCGGGGAACTCAGAGTGGAGCCTTCTGTGGGGCGAGCTTTGATTTGCGAGCCCTTGAGCCGCTTTCTGGAAAAATCCGACTATCTGCTGGAACCGGGCAGCAACTACTCGTTTGTGATTCGCAGCAGCTTGTGAACTCTCAATCTGAGCAGATCTGAGCAGAGCTTTTGCCCAGCACCAAAGACCGGGGCTGAGCATTGGAAGGCACCTGTTAGGGTGACTGGGAATACAGGGATCCCTGAGAATGGACAGGATGGTGGGGAAGGCTGGTCATGATTGAGGCAGGGACAAGCGTCTTGAGGCGGATGTTGGGGGTCTACGGCAGCTCCAAGATGGGCGTCCTGCTGCTGTTGGGATTTTCTTCGGGTTTGCCGCTGCTGTTGATCAACACCACCTTGAATGCTTGGCTGACCCAAGCGGGCTTGACCACCATTGCCATCGGCTTGTTTAACCTGCTCAATTTGCCCTACTCCTTCAAGTTCCTGTGGTCGCCTGTTCTGGATCGATTTCTGTTGCCGGCACCGGGATCCCTGCGGGGCAGTCGGCGGCGGGGGTGGATGGCCCTAACCCAAGTGCTGTTGCTGCTCAGCATAGGGCTACTGGGTTTTCAGGATCCGACCCAAACCTGGCTGGAAGCTCTGGGATGGGAAGAGCTGGCCCAGACTTGGCCGGGAATCACGGTTTTCACCCGCCCGATCTTTCTGGTGGGGTTGCTGGTGGCTTTTTTGAGCGCCTCTCAGGACATCGCGGTGGATGCCTACCGTACCGATATCTTGGCAGAGCGGGAGATGGGGGCAGGGGTAGCGATTTTTGTATTCGGCTACCGCATCGCGCTGTTGGTCAGCAGTGGCGTGAGTTTGATCTTGGCGGACTATTTGCCCTGGTGGCAGGTGTACGGGATCATGGCGCTGCTGATGTTGATCGGGTTGATTACCTCGTTTTTGGCCCCTGAGCCGGAAAACAGCGCCCTCAAGCCTACCTCTTTGCGGTCGGCCATCATCGAGCCGTTTCAATCTTTTTGGCGGCACCGCTTGGCCTGGGCGATCCTGCTGTTTGTGGTCTGCTTCAAGTTGCCGGATAGCTTGGCAGGGCAAATGACCCCCACATTTTTGTTGCAGACGGGGTTTAGCACCAGCGATCTGGGCATTATCCGCAGTTGGATAGGCTTGTTGGCCACCTTGGCGGGGGCTTTTGTGGGGGGGGAGTGGGTCAGCCGCATCGGCACCTACCGCTGTCTGTTCATTTTCGCAGCCTTGCAAGGGATCGGCAATTTGGGCCTGGGAGCGATTGGGTTGGTGGGGCAAAACTATCCGCTGCTGCTGGGGGCAACCATTTTCGACAACATGGCCGGGGGCATGGGCACGGCTGCTTTTCTGGCTTTTTTGATGAGCCTTTGCGATCGGCAATTTAGTGCCACCCAGTATGCTTTGCTCACCAGTGTATTTGCCGTGGGGGGAACCTTGGCCGGGGCCGTGTCGGGCTATTTGGCGGCTGCAGTCAATTGGCCTTTGTTTTATTTGATTACAGCGATGACAGCTGCTCCGGCGATGGTGATCCTGCTGTGGCTCGGCCCCCCTTCATCGCCTGCAACCCCGGCCACAACCGCATCTGAACCGTAACTGCCCCACCGCAAATCCGGTTCTAATAGCCTTGCCTTGAACGCAACAAGGATGGCCGCCTACAGCGCAGCCCCGATTTTGGCCGCCAGATCCACCAGCCGCGCGGCATAGCCGTACTCGTTGTCGTACCAGGAGAGTACCTTTACTGTGCGATCCCCTAAGGTCATGGTGGATCCCAAATCCACAATGGAAGAGTGGGGATCCCCGACAATATCCGCCGAGACGATCTCTGGCGGAGCAATGGCCAGGATGCCGCGCAGCGGGCCTTCTGCAGCCTCGATAAAGGCTTGGTTGACGGCTTCTTTGGTGATGGGCTGCTCGGTACGCACCACAAAGTCCACAATCGAGCCCGTCAGGGTGGGTACCCGCAACGCCAGGCCATCCATCTTCCCTCTCAGGGCGGGCAAAACCTCGGCCACTGCCGTGGCGGCCCCGGTGGTGGAAGGCACGATCGACACTGCTGCTGAGCGGCCCCGCCGATAATCTTTGGGATCCGGGCGATCCACAATTGCCTGAGTGGCGGTATAGGCATGGCAAGTGGTGAGAAAGCCGGTCTCGATGCCGAAGCGATCCAACAAAACCTTGGCCAGCGGCGCCAAGCAGTTGGTGGTGCAGGAAGCATTGGAGATGATGTGATGCCGCTCTGGGTCGTATTGGTCATCGTTGACCCCCATCACCACCGTCAAGTCGGGGCCTTTGGCAGGAGCAGAGATGATCACCTTTTTGGCCCCGGCCTCCAGGTGTTTGGCGGCCCCGTCTCGTTTGGTGAACAAGCCGGTTGATTCCACCACCAGGTCAACCCCTAGATCTTTCCAGGGCAGTTGCGCCGGATCCCGCTCTGCCAAAACCCGGACTTTCAGGTGGTTGCCGATTTGCAGATGCCCGTCCACCGCGCTCACGGTTTGGGGCAGGCGCCCATAGGCCGAGTCGAACTGGAGCAGGTAGGCCAAGTTGTCGGGTTCGGTCAGGTCATTGACTGCCACCACCTCCAGCTCTGGAGCTGGCTGAGACAGCAGCACCCGCAGGAAGGCCCGCCCAATGCGACCAAATCCGTTAATGGCTACCCGTGTGGTCATCGCAATCCTCCGGTATCAGTTTATACGATGGATCAGGGGACGCGGCATGGGAGACGCTGCCCCCCTAGGGATAGGGTAGAAGAAGAACGGGATCCCCATCGCTTTTGCACCCAAGATCTCCAGATTTGCCACTGGGACTCACCCAAGAAGTTGCCGGCAGAAGGGAAAAGTAGGAATGAAGGTATTGCTGACCAACGATGACGGCATCGAGGCTGCCGGGCTGGCCAACCTCAAGTTGGCCCTCAGCGCCCTCATCCCGGAAGAACACTGTTGGATTGTGGCCCCCCACCAACCGATTTCCGGCTGCAGCCACCAGGTGACAACGGGGCGACCTTTTCGGGCCTTGGCCCGCGGCGAGCGCACCTTTGCCGTCGAGGGATCCCCTGCCGACTGTGTGCGGGTGGCCCTATTCAAGCTGGCCCCAGCGGTGGATTGGGTGCTTTCCGGTATCAACGAAGGGGGAAACCTCGGATCGGATGTGTACCTGTCGGGAACGGTGGCGGCGGTACGGGAAGCAGCGATGCGCGGGATCCCGGGAATTGCCATTTCCCAATACCGAGCAGGGGGCCAACCCATCGACTGGGAGCAGGCCCAGCGGTGGACGCGGGAAATCTTGGCGGAGCTGATGGAACAACCTTTGCCCAGGGGGGCGTTTTGGAATGTGAACCTGCCCCACTTGCCCGCCGGATCCCCTCTGCCGGAGCGGGTTTATTGTCCCCTCTGCACCCAACCCCTGCCGCTCGATTATGCGGTGGAAGCCGAGGGAAATGGGGCAGAGTCGCTGTGGTTTCGCTATCAGGGCCGCTATGCGGAGCGCGCTCGGGATCCCCAAACCGATACCGACATCTGCTTCTCCGGTCGGGTGGCCATTACCCAAGTGCAACTGGCCAAGGACTCCGTCCCGCTAACGCGACCAGGCGTTTCCGCTGGGGGGGGTAGAAGCCAGGTTGCGGGCAATGGTTCTCAGCCGTTGCAGCCGTAGCGCCGTCAGGATATCGGTGGGATCCAGCTTCAGAACCTGTTCTATGGCATCTGCCAGGTGTTGAGCGGCCTCCTGTCGGGTGTAGCCGCGGAACTGGGCACGGCGCAGGGCAAATTCATCGGCATCGAAATGGGCGCTCTCCCGGTTCAGGTTTTGCCAGATCTGCCGGACGGAGAGAGCTGTAATGCCACCTGCCAACAGAGCGGAAAAGGGGTGCTGCAAAGAGAGCTCCGCAACAGTGGTGATGCCCCCGAACAAGGCCAGCGACTGGTAAAACCCCGGCTGCAGCCAGTTGCGATTGTCCAGCCAGCCCACCTCCCGCAGAAACAACAGATCCCGCTGCGGCTGAGGGATCCCTTGCCAACGGCGAAAATCGATGGCGATGGTGCCCTGGGGCTGCCAAGGGGCTTTGCGGCGGGAGATGAGCAGGGCTTCACCCCCGAAGTGGGGAACGACGCTGATCAAGGGTCGGAAGGAAGCGGGGAGTAGATCTCGCAGCCGTTCGGTTTCTTCTTTTTCAAAGGATTTGAAATCTGGGCGGCTGTTCATGGCCTCACCTGTTAGGGGCATTGAGGCGGGGAGCCCGCCTGAACACGGGCGCTGTTCCGGCCCCCGACACCACAGCCCTGTGTAGAACCAATGCGAGGTTAGTCTATCGCATCTCCAGGCTGGCCGTAGAACTCCATGGGTTTCTGTTCGCGGTAGCGGGACGGAGTCCTTAGATCCCAATCCTAGGTTGCGTAGACTGGGAAGGCGAGCCTATCTGTCTCAAATCTGAGGCCATGACTTTCCCAGCTCAGCCAGAACCCCAAGTGCTCCGTACTGCTGACGGGAATGAGCAGAGTGCCGTTCGCGGTAGCGGGACGGAATCCTTTAGCCCCCTTTACACGTACGCCTTCTTCCTGCAGCCAGCGCCAGAGCTTTTGCCCTTCATCCGGCAAACCGAGGGGATCCATCGGTCGGTGCAGGTGTTCTCCCCGACAGGCAGCCGAATTGCCGCTGCTGTGGAGCCGATGCAGGATCCAGAGTCGCTGCAAGTCTCGGATGAGGTGTTGGTGCGCTCTGCCCTGCGCCACGACCAGGTGATCTGCCGACTGTTCGCCCAGATGCCGGTGCTGCCCCTGCGCTTCGGCACCTGCTTCCTCTCAGCAGAAAAGCTGGGATCCCACCTGCTGTCCCGGCAAGCGGAATACGAACAAGCCCTGGCAGCCATTGGGGGGCGGGCCGAGTATTGTCTCAAAGGAAGGGTTCGACCTCAGCCCCAACCGGAGCCACAGTCCTCCCTGAGCGGAACAGCCTATCTGTTGGCCCGCAAGCAAGCTTATCTCCAGCAACGACAAGCCCAAGAGCAGCAAGAGCAGGAGCAGCAAGCCCTACAGCAGCTTTGGCCTTCCACCTGGCCTGTGCAAAGGGGGGATCCCCAGCCAGGAGAAGCCTTGCGGCTTTACTTTTTGCTCACCCCTGCCGAGTGGGAAGCCGCCGCTCAGCTCACCCAAACCTGGCTGGATCAGCACCCCCATTGGCAACTGGATTGGAGCGCCCCTTTGCCCCCTTATCACTTTGTCCGTGCCCTGCGGGATCCCCTGGCCGACAGGTGATAGATCCCAACTTTGGAGTGGCCGACACCGTTCAAAGTGCTCCGCACGAGGATCGCGGTCGCGTTAGCAGAGCGTAGATCTAAGCTTGATAATGGTGAGGGGAGTCCGTCCGCTTCCCCTTCCCGTCAGCGGGGCAGAGCCCTCACAGGGCATGAGCAGGCAAGAGGAACAGTTGTGGTCTATCGAGTTGGGCTATTGGGGCTGGGCACGGTTGGCACGGGTGTTGTGCAAATTCTGCAGCAACCCCGGCATCCTCTCTTGCAGTCGGTTGAGATTGCGGCGGTGGGGGTGCGCTCTTTGGACAAGCCACGGCAAGTGCGGATCCCGCCTGAGCGCCTGACCACCAATCTGGAGCAAATCGTGTCGGATCCGGAAATCGACGTGGTCATCGAGCTGATGGGGGGCTTGGAGCCGGCCCGCACCTTGATCTTAAAAGCCCTTGACCACGGCAAACCGGTGATCACAGCCAACAAAGCGGTGATCGCCCGCCACGGGGAGGAGATCTTTCAGGCGGCAGCCCAAGCCAAAGTCTCGGTGCTCTTGGAAGCGGCAGTTGGGGGCGGGATCCCCATTCTGCAGCCCTTGCAACAGTCCCTGCAGGCCAGCCACATCCAGGCGGTCTGGGGCATTGTGAACGGCACCACCAACTTCATCCTCAGCCAGATGACCCAGGCGGCCAGCTCATTTGAGGAAGCCCTGGCCCTGGCCCAGGCCCACGGCTACGCCGAAGCGGATCCCAGCGCCGATGTGGAAGGTTGGGATGCCGCCGACAAGATCGCCATTTTGGCCAGCCTTGCTTTCGGGGTGTCTGTGAAGCGGGAAGCCATCCCCTGCGAAGGGATCCGCGGCATCAGCCCCACCGACATTCGCTATGCCCGCGAGTGGGGCTACACCTTCAAGCTCTTGGCCATCGCCCAGTTGCGTCAGCATTGCGGAGCAGCAAGGGCCCATCCTGTTCGCGCTAGCGGGGCGGAGCCCTTGGATGACGGGGAAGGGGCGGTCGCGACAGCGTTGCGGAGCAACACGATGGCCTTGGACATCCGAGTTCACCCCACCCTTCTGCCCTCTACCCACCCCTTGGCCAACATCAACGGCGTGGACAATGCCGTTTTGGTGCAGGGGGATCCCTTGGGTCAGGTGGTGCTGTCGGGGCCGGGGGCGGGGCGGGGGCCGACTGCCAGCGCCGTTGTCGGCGATCTGCTGACCCTGATTGCCCACCGGCAAACGGGGGCTCATACCCCCAATCCGCTGTGGGGATTCCCCTGCTTTCCTGCTGCCGCCTCTTTGATCCCTCTCTCGGAATTGGAGTCGGAGTTTTACGTGCGGGTATTGGCCCAGGATCAGCCGGGGGTGATGGGGGCGATTGGCACCTGCTTTGGCCGCCACCGGGTTAGCCTGGAGAGCATTACCCAAAAGGAATGTCACCAAGAGCAGGCGGAGATCGTCATCCTCACCCACACCGTCCGCGAGGCCGATTGCCGACAGGCGCTGGCCGAGATCCAACAACTGCCCCAGGTGGCCGGGATCCCCAGCCTATTTCGGGTGCTGCGCTAGCTGCTATAGATCCAAAATGCTCCGCACCGCTGACGCGAACGCGCTGGTGGGACGGGGAGCGGCTCAGAGCATAATTGTTTGACTCTTGAGGATTGAAAACCCCGTTGGAACCCAAAAGATGAACTCTTCTGTTGAGCACTTTAGCGGGACGCAGCCCTCGCAGGCCGAGGTGGTGGTGGTCGGGGCGGGCATCAGCGGCCTAACGTTAGCCTTGCGACTGCAACAGGGCCTATCCTCCAGGGATGACTCCACCCAGCCGGTGCTCCTGGCCGAGGCCAGCTCCCGCGTGGGGGGCTGTATCTCCACCCAATCCGGAGGCGGCTATCGCTGGGAAGAGGGCCCCAACAGCTTCACTCCCACCCTCCCTTTGCTCAACCTGATCGCCGAGGTGGGCTTGGCCGGTCGAGACAGCGGGACGGAGTCCTCTCAACTGGTGCTGGCCGATGCCCAGTTGCCCCGCTACATCTACTGGGAAAAAGAGCTGCTGCCGGTGCCCCTGAGCCCTTCTGCGGCAATTGGCTCGCGGCTGTTGAGCGTGGGCGGCAAGTTGCGGGCCTTACGTGGGTTGTTGGGGTTTGTCGCGCCACCGCCGGGCAAAGAGGAAACGGTGCGGCAATTCTTCCAGCGGCAACTGGGATCCGAGGTGGTGGAACGGCTGGTCGAACCTTTTACCTCAGGGGTGTATGCCGGGGATCCGGATCAGCTCAGCGCCTTGGCAGCCTTCCCCCGCATTGCCGGCTTGGAAGAACGCTACGGCAGCCTATTTGCCGGTGCTGTGCAGGCTTTGCGCAGCCGTTATCGCTACGCGACGCTCCCGCGAACCCGTCACCAGGACAGCGCCAACTCCCCCATCCAGCCTCCTCCTAGGCGGGGCCAACTGGGTAACCTGCGGCAGGGGTTGCAGCAGCTACCTGAGGCGATTGCCCAGAAACTGGGCAGTGCGCTGCGGCTGGGCTGGCGGGCTGTGCATCTCAAGCGGGATGAAACCGGCTACCGGGTGGGCTTTGCCATACACCACAGCGGCGCGGAGCACAACGCCCCAGAAGAAATCCACTGGGTGGTGGCTCAACAGGTGGTGCTCACCCTCCCTGCCTACGCCGCTGCCACCCTCCTGCAGGATCTCAACCCCCAAGCCAGTCGGCTGCTGGCCGAAATTCCCTACCCCCCTGTGGCGGTGGTGGCTTTGGCCTATCCAGAAGAAGCCCTTCCCCAGCCGCTGCGAGGGTTTGGCCATCTGATCCCTCGCTCTCAGGGCCTGCGCACCCTGGGCACCATCTGGGCCTCCTCCCTCTTTCCAGAGCGGGCTCCTCAGGGCTATCACTGCCTGGTCAGCTTCATTGGGGGGGCCACCGACGCGGCTTTTGCCTGTCAGAAAGGGATCCCGCCCATCACAGCTCTCTCCCCCGACGAGCGGGCCCAAATCGTACATGCAGAACTCAGCCAGATCCTGCTCACCCGCCCTGTCGAGCCCATCCGCCTGGGAGAGCGCCTGTGGCCCCAAGCTATCCCGCAATACACGCTTGGCCATCGGCAGCGGATTGCCCAATTGCAGGCCAGCCTGGCCGACCAAACCCCAGGGGTGTGGGTGTGCGCCAACTACCTGGATGGCGTGGCCTTGGGAGATTGTGTGCGGCGGGCCGAGGCCCTAGCCCAGCAGATCCTGTCTGTCCGGCGTTAGCGGTGCAGGGCACTTTATCGCTACGCGACGCTTTCGCGAACACGATGGTGGTGCGGAGCACTTTCACGACAGTGGTGCGGAGCACTATGAGCCACCCCTACACCAGCCTCCTGCTCATCCCCACCGGCATTGGTGCCCGCATTGGCGGCTTTGCCGGGGATGCCTTGCCCATTGCCCGCACTCTGGCAGCAGCCGCAGAGCGGGTCATCACCCATCCCAACGTGTTAAACGGAGCCAGTTTGTTTTGGCCGATGGGGAATGTGTTGTATGTGGAAGGGTACGGCCTGGATCAGTTCTGTGCGGGAGTGTGGAATTTGCGGCCAGTGCGCCAAAACTGTGTTGGGGTAGTGCTGGATGCCGGGATCCCCCCTGATCTGCAACAACGCCACCTGCAGGTGATGCAAGCCGCTCAGGCCACCTTGGGGCTCAACATCGGCCCCTGGCGCTTGACCCGCCAACCCTTGGGCGTTTCCGTCAGCTTCTCCCCCTCCGGGGCCAGCCAGGGATCCCTAGCCCGGCCCGATGCTCTCTTGGAGACTGCCCAGGAGCTGGTTCGCCTGGGGGCAGAAGCCATTGCTGTGGTGGCCCGCTTTCCGGATGACTTGGACTTCAGCCAATACGAGCAAGGAATGGGGGTGGATCCCTTGGCCGGCGTCGAAGCCCTGATCAGCCACCTGGTGGTGCGGGAGTTGCGGATCCCTTGTGCCCACGCCCCCGCTTTCTACCCTGAGACTTTCCCCAAGCCGGTTCACCCCCGCGCTGCCGCAGAAGAGGTGGGGTTTACCTTCCTGCCTTCGGTTTTGGTGGGCCTCAGCTATGCTCCCCAATTTGTCAAGAGCGGGGATCCCGTCCAACCGGGTGACCTGACAGCAGAGCAGGTGGACAGCGTCATCGCCCCGGCCACTGCCTTTGGGGGGCCTGGCTTGCTGCACCTGGCCAGCCGTTATGGCTCTGCAATGCTGTCGCAACCCCACCACAATGCTCCGCCGCTGACGCGAACGGACGGAGTCCTTGCCCGTCCTCCGCTTTTCATTGCCGTCGAGGAAAACACCACCGTGATGCAGGTGCACCCCCGCCAGTTGGGGATCCCTCATGTGTCGGTAACCTCCTATCTGGAGGCGGTTGGAGTGGTGGTGGCCCACCGAGCAGGAGTGGCCTGGTCGTCGCTACGGCTCTCCTCCCCCACCCGGGACAAGCTGGGATCCCACACTTGCGCCGTTATTGCTACGCGACGCTGTTGCGTTCGTGACAGCGGTGCAGAGCACAATAGTGGGACAGAGTCCTTTCGCGATAGCGGGACGGAGTCCCAGTAGGCTACCGGTCGCGTTAGCGGGACGGAGTCCATGAGCAGATGGGAGCCGGCAGGGGATCCGCTGGGTTTAGGCCGGCAAACCACTCGGATAGGGCAGCCGGCAAGCAGAGGCCGGGGTTTCCCTCGATCTGCAGCCGCTCCAGTCGGGGCAGTTCTGCCAAAAAGGTCGGCAATTCTCCCGTGAACTGGTTACGTGCCAAGCGCAGATCCCGCAACTGACTCAGTTGGGCCAGTTCGGGGGGCAGGGATCCGCTGAGGCGATTGTCCGACAAGTAGAGGTTTTCCAGATGGTGCAGTTGCCCCAGTTGAGGGGGGATAGGCCCAGAGAGCTGATTGCGATCCAAAAACAGGCCCTTGAGAGAGCTCATCTGGCCCAGTTGGCCGGGAAGGGTGCTGCTGAGGCGGTTGTTTTGCAGGATGAGGTTTTCCAGATGGTGCAGTTGCCCCAGTTGGGGGGGAATAGGCCCAGAGAGCTGGTTGTGATCCAAAAACAGGCCGCGCAGGTTTCGCAACTGCCCCAGCTCGGCTGGAATGGAGCCGGAGAATTCGTTGTAATCGAGAAACAGGTTTTCCAACTGGCCGAGTTGCCCCAGCTCGGGCGGAATGGGGCCGGAAAGTTGGTTGTGGCTGAGGGACAAGGCTCGCAACCGGCGAAATTGGCCTATTTCGGGCGGCAGGGATCCGCTCAACCCCTGACGATCCAGCACCAGTTGGACAAGGCACTGATCCGAATCAAAAAGGGCCACCTCCTCTACCTTCACCTCCGGGCGGCCCAGAGCTGCCAAGATCTGCCGCAGCAAGAGGGGATCCCGACAAAGGGGAGCAGACCAGGCCCCCACCCCCCAGCTCAGCCAAACCCAGATTGCCAGCAGGCCCACCGCCCACCTCTTGTGCTGAGCCATTCCTCTCTGCTGCCTCATCCTTGCTCTCCAAAGAATCTTTGCCAAGGTAGCATCCTACTCTGTCCTGCCTCTGCCGGAGTTGTTGCTGTGCCTACGGTAGGGCAACGCTAACGCTGTCGCGACGAGGCTGCGAGCAGCAGGAGTAGAAAAGTTCTGTCTTGCTCCGTCCCGCTGGCGCGATAGGACTCCGTCCCGCTGGCGCGAGCAGTAGCCCAGGCGTCTCACTCTAGCCTGAAACGACTGCATATCACGTTCAAAATCAAAAGACTGGGATCTCTTGCCATTCCGGTCGGCTGTGGGCGTGAGCTGACTCACCGCAGGTGCGGGGGGTAGGGAAGATCTTGCCGGGGTTGGCGATGTGCTGGGGATCAAGCACCTGCCGCACCCATTGCATGCTCTCCAAATCCGCAGGCGTAAACATTTCCGGCATGTAGCAGCGTTTGTCTGCCCCGATGCCATGTTCGCCGGAGATGCTGCCCCCCAGGCGCACGCAGAGCTTGAGGATTTTGCCCCCCAGTTTCTCCACCTGTTCCAGGGATCCCGGCACTGACTCGTCGTAGAGGATCAGGGGATGCAGATTGCCATCGCCGGCGTGAAACACATTGGCCACCGGATAGCCGTACTCGCGGCTGAGGCGCTCGATTTCCTTCAAGACAAAGGCTAGTCGGCTGCGGGGGATCACCCCATCCTGGACATAGTAGTTGGGGCTGAGCTTGCCCATGGCCGCAAACGCTGCCTTACGCCCTTTCCACACCCGCGCCCGCTCTTCTGGGTCGGATGCGACTTGCACCTGTCGCGCCCCATTTTTGAAGCACAGCGCCCTCACCTGTTGGCCGGCTTCCTCCACCTCCAGCTCTAGCCCATCCACCTCCACCAACAAAATGGCCGCCGCATCCCGCGGGTAGTAGCCCAACTGAACCACATCTTCCACGGCATTGATGCTGAAGTTATCCATGATCTCCAGGCCGGCGGGGATGATCCCGGCAGCGATGATGTCGGAGACGGTGGCTCCCGCCGCTTCTACGCTGTCAAAATCCGCCAGCAAAACCTGAACCTGAGCCGGGGCCTTGACCAAGCGCAGGGTAATCTCGGTGGCAATGCCCAGGGTGCCCTCGGATCCCACAAACAGGCCCACCCAATCGTAGCCGGGCATCTCCGGGAGCTTACCCCCCCAGCGCACCACCTCCCCATCCGGCAGCACCACCGTCAGGCCGAGAATGTGGTTGGCCGTCACCCCGTATTTGAGGCAGTGAACACCGCCGGAGTTCTCCGCCACATTGCCGCCGATGGAGCAAACCGACTGGCTAGAGGGATCCGGCGCATAAAAGTAGCCTTGGGCGGCAACGGCCTGGGTAATCCAGGTGTTGATGACCCCCGGCTGCACCACCATGCAGCGGTTGTCCAGATCGATTTCCAGGATTTGCTTCATCAGGGTGGTGGCAATGACGACGCTATTTTCCACCGGCAGGGCTCCCCCTGAGAGGCCCGTACCGGATCCCCGCGCCACGAAGGGCACCTGGTAGCGGCTGCACAGCTTCACCACCTGCGCTACCTCTTCTGTTGTGCGGGGCAGCACCACCAGCGCCGGCCTTTGCCGGTAGCTGACCAGCCCATCGCATTCGTAAACCAGCAGCTCCTCTGGCTTGCTGATCACCCGCTTGGGATCCAGAATCTTTTTGAGCTCAGCCGTCAGCCTGATCCAGTCGAAGGTGAGGCCGGTCTGTAGAGGATGAGCAGAAGCGTTCGCGCTAGCGGTGCGGAGCACTTTCATGACAGTGGGCCCAGCAGGAGCTTTAGGAGGGATATTGTCACTATAGTCTTGCTGGCTCCAACAGATAGTCCATGCAGCCCAACTCCCCCAGCGCCGAACAAATCCTCAACCAAGTGCGGCAGCTCTACGAGCTCTACCCTTTCCCCCCGCAGCCCGTCGGCACTGTTCCCCCGCCAGGGTGGAATTGGCGCTGGAGTTGGCCCCAGGCCCATGCCTTTTGTACGGGATCCCATCCGGGTCGGCGCAAGGTGCGCATTCTGGATGCGGGCTGTGGCTCGGGAGTGGGAACAGAATACATTGCCCACCAAAACCCCAACGCAGAAATTTGGGCCTTTGATCTGAGCAGCCGCGCCCTGGAGATTGCCGAGGCCCGTTGTCGGGCTTCCCAGGCACCGCCGGTGCAGTTTCGCCAGCTCAACGTCTACGACATCGACCAACTGCCGGGGCAGTTTGACTTCATCAACTGCGTGGGCGTGCTCCACCACCTGCCCGATCCGCTAGCGGGGCTGCAGGCTTTGGCCGGCAAATTGGCTCCCGGCGGGCTCTTGCACCTGTTTGTGTATGGTGAGCTGGGCCGCCACGAAATCCGCCTCATGCAAAAGGCCATCCGCCTGCTGGTAACGGGTTCTGAACACCAGACCCTTGCCTCGGCGGAGCAATTGCAGAGGGGTCTCCAGGTGGGCCGCCGCCTTTTCGAGATCTTGCCGGAAACCAACCGCATCCAGCAGCAAGAACGGGCCCGCTGGGCCATCGAGAACGTGGACGACGAATGCTTCGCCGATATGTACCTGCACCCCCAGGAAGTGAATTACACCATCGAGACTCTGTTTGAATTAATCCGGGCTTCTGGACTGCAGTTTCTGCGCTTTTCCAACCCAGAGTTTTGGCGGCTGGAGCGGGTGTTGGGCCAGGACGAGGCCCTGCTGGCTCAGGCGGCTCAGCTGCCGGAACCGGAACGCTATCGCCTGATCGAGCTGCTGGATCCGGTGGTAGCCCACTACGAGCTGTTTCTCGGCAAGCCCCCCATCCGCTGCTGGGAATGGACAAGCCCGGAAAGTGTAGCATCAGCCATTGCCCACCTCAGCCCCTGTCTGGGCCTGTGGCCGGGGCGGAGCATTTTCAACTATGCTTACGAAGCCATCTCCCTGAGCGAAGAAGCCTTCGCCTTTCTCCAACAGGTGGACGGGATCCGCACCGTCCAAGAGATCCAGGCTGGCCTAGAGTGCCCCCTGAGCTTCGAGCAACTGCAACGCTTGCTGCGCTGGCAAGTGCTGCTGCTGGAGCCTCAAAACTCAGTCTGATACATTCACGCTGAACTCTCCTGAACATGGTTCAGGAAAGAAGCGATCGCATCCTGCCTATCTCTGAGCAG
>NZ_JANSIN010000031.1:0-30455 GCF_047462115.1 Synechococcus sp. R50.1
GTTGACCACCTGTCAACAAGAGCGGGTGGCTGCGGCCATTGCTGAAATCCTCTCAGAAAAAACCTGCCCGTAGCACTGGTTATGGTGATTTCAAATTACACTGAAGCAGCTTGTAGATTCCAGACCTCTTTCTCCTTTGGAGAGGGGCCGGGGATGAACGAGTGATGAGGGGACTGCGGTGTTGTGGAAACTAAGCCGAAAACTAGTTCCATTACTGCTTCAACGGACGGGAAGCCTGGGGATCTTCTCCTCAGAGCAGAAATCAGGGCGCCAGGTTCGTTTTCTGCGCCGCTTCCGCTTTACCCGTATTGGGGGGCGGTTTGTCGGGATCGCCCTGTTGGTAAGTATTGCTGCTTTCAACACCGGCAACAATCCCCTGTATTTGTTGCTGGGAATGCTGCTCAGCCTTATTCTCATCAGTGGTACCCTCTCTGATCTTACCCTCAAAGATCTGGAGGTCAGCCGGCAGTTGCCTAGCCGCATTTTCGCTGGCCAGCCTGTCTTAGTGGGTCTCACGCTGGTCAATCGCAAACGGCGCCTGCCCAGCTTCTCGTTGCAGGTGAGCGAACGCATTGAGGGGCTGAGGCGGGAAGATTGGCCTTCCAGCTATGTTTTGCGGGTGGATCCCGGTGCCAAGGTGGACACTTTTTATCAGCATACTTTTTCAAGGCGGGGAGCCTGGCAGTTGCAGGGTTTTGAAGTTGCCACCAGCTTCCCATTTGAACTCTTCCGCAAGGCGGTAGAGATTAGGGATCCCCAAACGGTGATCGTGTTTCCGCGGCTCGCCCCGGTTCAAGGATTGGCGCTGTGGGATCAGCTCAGCAGCGGCAACCAATTGCGCCCCCAGCCTGGTCGAGAGGGAGACTACCTGAGCTTACGGCCCTACCGACCCCACGACGATGTGCGTTCTGTCCACTGGAAGATCTCGGCCAAACGGGATCAACTGATCGTGCGGGAGTTGGAGCGTCCACGAGCCCAGGCCATCACCCTCTGTTTTGAAAACCGCTGGCAGCCCCAGAAAGAGAGGCCCGAGATCCATCGAGACAAGTTGGAGCGAGCTGTAGAGCGCTGTGCCGGGATCCTCTTCTCCTTGATGCGAGAAGGTTACCCGGTAGCACTTGTTACGTTACAAGAGCGGACTCCTTTTGGGTCAGACCTGGCCCATCAAGATCACCTGCTGACCGTGTTGGCACGACTTACTTTTGTCGGGGATCCCCAGCTCAGCCCTCCACTGGAAAGAGAACCTGATCCCTCTGTCAAGTTTGACCTCACCCCTCAAGATCGCTGTGTGCTGCTGGCCCATCCCGACCAGGATGGAAAATCTGCCCCGGCCCATCTCATCCACACGGGATCGCTGTTGCAATTTATCCCAATTGAGTGAGCTTCAGGCCCATTTTGATAGCAGGATCCATCTGAGATTGTTTGGAAAGCTTGGGCGCAGATCCTTGCAAAGCTTTAGGTTAAACTGCTGAAGAAGTGGTGGTTCACTGCTCCAACTTTTGTCGCAATTCTGGAATGGCCCGCCGCATTTGTCGATAGCCCTCCTGAATAATCGGATCTGCTTGATGAAAATCGAAGATCCCATACTGGCTCAGCTTGGGTTGTAAGAGCAAATCCGGCGGATGTTCGGCTAAAACACTGCGGGTAACGATTTGCTCCATCACGTTCAACGTCTTGCCAATAACGTCGAAAATATTGGGACCAGAGGGCTCATCTGGAAACCATTGGCTAATTTTTTCTTGGATCCCTTGTTGTAGGGATTGATAGCGTTTGCGAATGCGGGTGATGAAGTTGGTTTCTTCTTCGATCACTTCTCCTTCAGCATTCAAGCGCTGTCGCCGTTGAAGGGTTTCTTCCACCTCTGTTTCTTCCAGTTGCGACTCCACATCCGCGGGATCCACATGGTTGAGATTGACCGCAACAACAACATCGGCCCCCATCTCTCGCACCACCCGCACTGGCACTGGGTTGACAATGCCCCCATCTCCGAGATAGCGCCCTTCGTAGTAAAAGGGTGTAAAGATCCCTGGGATAGAGATGCTGGTCCGCACGGCATCTGCCATTTTGCCCGAACGCAACAGCACCTCCTGGCCTGTGATCAAGTCGGTAGCCACACAGCAAAAGGGGATCCCGGCCTCTTCAATACACAGCTCTTGCAAATGTTCTGTCAGCAGCTCATAAATTAATTTTGTTGCCATCCAGCAGGCCACAGGTGGGAAAGACCACATCAAACAAAGACAGGATCATCTTCCAGTTGAGATCTCGCACAAAGTCTTCCAGCTCATCCAGTTCTCCCGCTGCATAAATGGCTCCCACAAAAGCGCCAATGCTCGTCCCGGCAATGTAGTCAACGGAGATCCCAGCCCGCTCTAGAGCTCGAATCACACCAATATGAGCCCATCCCCTCGCTCCGCCGCTGCCCAGTGCTAATCCCAGTTTTTTGCCCATGATTGCTCCCTCAAAAAGAGACCCAAAAGACCTCAAGAATCCTAAACCTTGCTCCCTCTAACAATTAGGTACCTGCCCTTTCCCGCAGATCGGAAGGCAGATAACTGCGTTCCCCTAAGATTTCCAGAAGGGGGCCATAGCGGTCGAACTTGACCACGCTGACCGAGGCGGCCAAAACCTCAATGCGATCCCGGTAGCGACCCAGGTCGATGCCCAGCAGGCTGCAGAGAATAACCCGAATGGTGGCCTTGTGGGAGACGATCAAGACGTGGCCGCCTGTCCATTTTTCCTGGATCTCGGCCACAACCGGCATGGCCCGATTGGCAATTTGCACGGCGGTTTCGCCCCCCGGAGGGGCGTTCCAGGCCGGCTCGGTCATCCAGCGCCAATAGGCTTCTGGGTAGGCTTCTTGCGCCTCAGCGTGGGTTTTGCCCTCCCACTCGCCGTAGTGAATTTCTCTTAGGCCCTCTCGAATCTGCATCTCCAAGCCAACTTTCTCGGCCAGGGGGCTTAGGGTAGCCAAGGCGCGCCGCATTGGGCTGACGTAGAGAGCTTGCCAAGGGATCCCAGCATAGGCTGCGGCAAAGGCTTCTGCCATTTGTTTGCCTTCGGGGGTGAGGTCGGGATCCAGAGCGCCGCAAAAGCCGCCGGAACGGCTGTAGGGGGTTTCGCCGTGTCTGAGGAGGTAAAGTTTCAGGCTCATGGGAGATGTGCGGATGGGTGGTGAACTTCGCCACTCTAGCTCTCCTTATCCCCCTTCGGGGCGGTGGTTGGTGGTGGGGATGTAAATGCGGCTACCTGCCCACTGCAACTTTTCCCGCAGAGTGCGAAAGTAGGAGAGCTCTTTTTCCAGGATCATCAGCTTGACCGGTGTAGGCGCTTGCTGAATGTGAACCCACTGGCCGGGATTCACCGACTGAGCCAACACGCCATCTGTCCACAGGCGGGTCAACCCTTCGGGATCCGCAAGGGGCCAAATGTCCACCCTGGCTGTGCCGCTGATGACAATAGGACGGCTAGACAAACTCAGGGGACAAATAGGGGTGATGATGATGGCGTCGAGGGTAGGCTCGAGGATGGGGCCATTGGCTGCCAGAGTGTAAGAGGTGGATCCCGTCGGTGTGGCCACCAGCACGCCATCCCCGTGGTACTGATCCAAAATCTCTCCGTTGACCTCGATCTCCATGATCGCGGCGGGCAGCCGTTCTCGGTTGATCGGCTTCAGGCAGATCTCATTGAGGGCATAGTAGACTTCGCTAACCGGGCGGCCCTGGGGTTTTCCCTCTCCACGGGCGGCCAAGGGATCCCCTTGCCCCAACTGCGGCTGTTCCCAAATCTGGGCTTGCAACATCATGCGGGCTTGCAAGAAAAAATCCCCTGCCTGAATGCGATCCCAGGGATCCTGTTGCAGCACCCGCTCCGACTGGGCCAAAAACCCCAGCCTACCCCCCACTTTGATCGGCAAAATCGGGATCCCATAGGAGGCTAGGTATCGTGCCGCCGCCAACACCGAGCCATCTCCCCCCAGCACCACTGCCAGATCGATGGGATCCGAGGTGGCCTCTAGAAAGACAGGGTAGGGGTTGTGGTGCAAGCCGGTGGGAGCCGTTAACACCGTAACGCCGCGCCGGCGCAACTGTTCAGCACACCTCTGACAAGCGGCTTTGCTCTCCCGATCCCCCTCTTTGTAGGCAATCACCACCAAGCCCAAGTCCATGGTCAACCTCATCAAGGGATCCCTGTCGATTGTCCCCTTCTTCAGACTGGGGATTGCTCAGGATAATCCAGACTATCCCCCCCAAAGTTAACCAGAAAATGTTCTCTTGGACGGTGAAACCGATCACCGCAGCTCTCCCTTGAGCGTCACTGCCCCCGCCAGAGCTTTCTTCTACAACTTTTAAGTAACAGTTAAGTAAATCTGAGAAGTCACCTTGAAGAATCAACCGAAAACCCCGCCATTTCCAACCGATGGCCCCAATCCGGATCCCTGAGTTCAGCCACCGGCGTAGGCTGGTGCAGACCTCAGCAATTCGGTTTATGGTATGGACATTCCCCCTGCAATTCCTCTTCTCCAAGCTGCAAACCCATGACCGCAGATCTCACCAACCGCATTTTGGGCAACCGCTACCAGCTGATTCAAGAAATTGGTAGCGGTGGTATGGGATCCGTCTTCCGCGCCTTAGACTTACACAACAACGGCCAAGAGGTAGCCGTCAAGATCCTCTATGCCCCCATGCTGCTGAGCCGGGGCGACTTCCAGACAGACTTGCGCCGTCGCTTTGCCGAAGAGATCCGCGTTAGCACCCTTCTGGGGCAGCATCCTCGCATCGTCAAGGTTTTGGATCACGGCCAAGAGGGGGAGCAGGCCTACTTGGTGATGGAGTACCTCAAGGGGCAGGATCTGGGCAAGCTGATCCGAGAAAAAGGGGCTTTGCCGGTTCGACAAGCCGTTCGACTAGCCTTGCAGGCCTGTGAGGGGCTGCACTTTGCCCACACGTTTCAGGCCAAGGTAGAGGGTCGCGAGATTCGGGGTGTCATCCACCGCGACATCAAACCCAGCAACCTCTTCATCGAGCAAGTTTTTCAAAACGGCAAGCTCATCCCCCAACTGAAAATCCTCGACTTTGGCGTGGCCAAAACCCTGGCGGATCACACCCTCAGCCTGGGCACCCAAAAAGGGGGAGGATTTATCGGCACAGCTCGCTACGCCTCTCCTGAACAGATACGGGGCAAAGCCTTGGATGCCCGCTCGGATATCTACTCCTTTGGGGTAGTGCTCTACGAGATGCTGACGGGATCCATGCCCTTTCAGCTGGAAACCGACTCCCTGCACAGCTGGATCCACGCCCATTGCTACGAAAGCCCAATCGAGATCAACCCGAAGGCAGCCCCCCAGCCGATCCCCCCCCCTTTAGCAGCCGTGGTGATGGATTGCCTGAAAAAAAACCCAGACGAACGACCGCAAACGATGCGGGAGCTGGGGGAACGACTGCTGCAAGCCTATGACCTGACGGCAACCACCCAACTCTCTAGTGGCCAAGCCAGCACTGTGATCCTGCCCACCGGCAGTGCCAAGCCTCAACAGGATGCTCCACCCTCTTCTGACCCCAAGCCACCAATCCAAACCACCCGCAATACAGGATCAGCTTCTGGAGCCTTTGAAGATATCCGCGATGAGGATCTGGATCTCATCGAAGATGAGCCGGTCTCTCCCCCCTCCCCAGGTGCAGGGATCCCCTATTACATCACCGAGCGGGAACCCTCCTCAGCAGAAGCTTCGCCAGAAACACCGGATCCCTCCCCCCAAAGTGAGGATGAAACTCCCAAAACGCCCTCCACAGTGATCCCAGCCAGCAACGCTCTCCCGACCGTTCAGGATCCCCCTGTCGCTCGCCCTGCCACGCCGGCACGAACCGATACTCCCCGCACTCGCCCTCTGCGGCAAGCTGCCCCCCAAACGGTTCTGCAACCTTCCGACAGCAACCTGAAGTGGGTTTTGGCCGGGGGATCCCTGGGCGTTATGGCTTTGCTGGCCGCCTTTTTGCTGTGGCCACGTCCAGCGGTTCGCGATACCCAGGAACAGCCGGATCGCACCCCAACTCCCGAACCCAAGGTAGAGCCCATACGCATAGAGCCCATACCCGTAAAACCAATCCTAGGGATCCCAACTCCCGGTTCTACGCCTACCCCTACGCCCGAAGCAACCCCCACGCCTACCCCTGAGGTAACTCCAGCGCCGACACCCACCCCGACTCCAGCACCAACACCCACTCCGACACCGACGCTTACCCCTATCCCTCGATTCACCCCGCTTGTCCCTCGTACTCCTACCCCCACCCCGACTCCATCCCCCACTCCCACTGCCACACCTGCCCCAGCAACGCCAACACCTGCGGCAGAGCTGGCCCTCAGCGGCGAGTGGCTTTACGAGGGAGGATCTTTTATCTGGCAGGGATCCCTGTGCAAGGTCAATGTTGCGGCTGGCGTCCAGGAAACCGTCTCCATTCGTCAGGAGGGCAACCAGATCAGCGTTTCCTCCCCCAGCTTTTCTGAGCGCAGCGGCCAGCTTATCGGCAGCCAACTTTCTGTTAGCGGCAGGATAGGGGGTAGCGGTACCCCAACCGTTGCTTGGAGTGGCACGGTCAGCCCTGACGGGCGCGTGATTCGCGGCAGAGCCACCTGTGGCAGCGCTGACTTTGCCATCAAGCTCACCCGCCAGAGCTAGAGGCCGACACCCCCCCCTCGGTCTCCGCCGCCGCCGTCTTCCCTATCGTCTTTCTGTTGCCGTTGAGGCGGTGGAGGAGGAGCAGCAAAGCTTTCGCTCACAACTTCGATGGTGTAAGGGCCTCGCCCAGGGCTGCCCGGCCCAGCGGCTGGAGAGGCATTTTGCGCCCAGTAGCTTTGCACCTGGAGCAAGTAGCAGCGGTTTTGCCGCACGGGGATGGTTAGCTGAGAGGTGGTAAAGTTGCCAGGGGCAGCATCATCATTTACAAAAACGTCAGGATCGAATCTCCGGTTGCTATCAAAGCTGCCGATAGCCAACAGCGGATCAAAAACCTGGCTGGTCAGCCGGATCGTAACCCCCGTAACGTTGGCTGCAGAGGGAAAGTAAAGAAACGCATCTGAATAAAAGGTAAACGTGCCGGGAGGGGGTGGGAATTCCCGGGCATTTCGAAAATTGCCCTCCTCATCAAAATAAAACTCCAAAAGGCTATTCGGCCCCAAGGTTCCACTGCGCCTATCCCCCTGTCGGCGGAGGCCAATCGAAGCGAAAAAGTCTGGGCTGAAGGCTTGTTCGCAGACGTTCACCAGAGGCGGTATTGTACTCCCTCCACTTCCTCCACAACCTGCCAAAACCGCAGCCGAGGCCAAAAGGCCCAAGAACAGCCTCTGCAGGGATCCCTGCGGAGCTCTAGAAGCATTCGATGCTGGCCCTGGCATAAGCACTCCTCCGGACACCGGATGTCAATGTTCCTCTAGATTACGATGCTCTGAGCAATTCTCAGCAAAATGCAGATCACTGACAGGATTTTCCCACGTTTAGGCTTGCACCAGCCTGGGGGGGCTGTTCCGCTGTTGACCTCGAGAAGGGAGCTTCAAGGGCGTAGTGGGGCCGTTGAGCCAATTTTGTCCTCAGGAAGGGATCCAGAGCAAAACCCTTTTTCGCAGTGGGCTAACCACTACTGGCGTCGGGCTTCCTGGTGAGGAAGAAATGGGCCAGGGCTGCCACACATTCTCGATCTTCGAAGAGTAGGTGGCATCGCTGCCGAACCTCCTCAGCCATGTGGTAGCGAAACTCAGAATCGGATCCCAGTTTTACGGCCAAATCCTCATAGCTTTTCAGATCCGAGGCAATTAAACTGTCCAGCTCCATTCTTTTGAGAATGGCATAGGTATGCCGGCCCCGCATCAGCTTTCCAGGGCAAGTGATTACAGGTAACCCAATCGCAACGGCTTCTAGGGTGGTGATCCCACCTGACCAGCCGTAGGAATCCAACATGAGATCCGCACAGCGGTTGAGATCCAAGTAGTCTTGATGGTCTAATCCAGGCAGAACCAGACAGTGGTCTTCTGCATTGAGACCGTACAGGGAAAAAGCCCGGGTGAGCCGTTGCTGAAATTGTCGAGCAATGGCAGCATTGGGCAGAGCCAAGAAGACAAACTGAGCGTTGGGCACTCGTTGGGCAATAGCGGCAAAAAGATAGTCGTATTGGGGCAGATATTTACCCAAGTATTGACAAGTTAGGTAAACCACTGCATCTTCACGCAGGCCGAAATCCTCACGATAGCGCTTTTGCTGCGGCAAAACCGGCTTTTCAAAGCAAGTACCCAAATGAGGTAGCCGGATCAAGGTTTCACTGTAGTGTTCCTGAGCATTCTCCGGCTCCATTAAATCGCTGGAAAGGAAATAGTCAATCGTAGAAAGCCCAGAAGTTACAGGATGAGCCCAAGTGGAGCACTGTATCGGTGCCAGTCGCAGGGAAGCCAGTTGCAGAATGAGAGGCGAAAGGCCGATCTCCAAATACACCAAAATATCCAACTGATCCTGTAGGATTTGTTGGGCTGCATCCTCGAGGCTGCTGGGAATGTGCCTAAACACATCGGCGTATTGACGATACCGGTCTGTCATGAAGTCGGTTCTGGGATCCAAGTGATAGGCGAAGACTTGAAACTTTCGCTCCGAGTTAGCCTGTCCATCAGCCCAATTGGCGTTCAGGTACTTAACCCAACCCAGAGATAAGCGACTGTAAGAGCAAGCTCGCATGGAAGCTGAGGCAAACCCAACTCGGAGGGGATCCCCTGGTTGGGATTGGCAAGGAAGATATCTCCACTGGGAATAGCAAGCGTTGACTATGCGTTGAACAAACTGGGCATATTTTTTCTGTAAATCCAGGTCGTTGTAGCCTTGGTACTGTAGGTAGTGATTGGTTCCCAGTCCTGATGCCCACAGCGCTGTGCGACGTTGCTCCTCTGTTTCTAGGGGAGTTTCCTCAATAAGACAATCCAGATGCTCGATAAAGCGAGCACGAAAGGAGTTGAGTTCTTCCTCGCTCCGATAGACTGCTGGCAGATACAGATGATAAAACCAACGAGCCTGTTCTAACTGGGGATCCAAAGCCATTGCTTTCTCCAGGTGATCCAACGCAACAGCGTGTTCTCCTTGATCTCGACAGGCGATGGCCAGATTCAGATGCACCTGCGCCAAAGGGATCCCTGTCTGTTCATCCGAGTTTTCCAGTAGAGGATTGAGTAGGGCAATGGCTTCTTCGCTACGTCGCAGGTTAACTAAGATTTTTCCAGCTTGAAAGGCAGATCCAGCAGCGTGTGGATTCAGTTTCAGGCTTTGCTGATAACAGGATAGCGCTTCCTCCAGTTGACCCAAAGACTCATAGACGACACCCAAATTGTGGTGATACAGAGCCACTTCGGGATGTTGCTCAATGGCTTCTGCAATGAGAGCCGCTGCCAATTCCGAGTCTCCTCTGGCTTGAGCTACCGTTCCCAACAGGTGAAGGGCATCTGCATGCTCAGGAAAATCCGCCAAGATTTCGGAGTAAATGGCCTCTGCTTGCCGCAAATCTCCTGCTTGCTGGGCTTGGATCCCGGCTAGAAGTTTGTTTGTAAGTATCCAGTCTGACATCTACTACAAGATGGCTAGAAATTCTCCTGACTTGTCTGCCCAGTATAGTCATTTCAAGTGGATACAAACATCCCCCAAGCTCCACCATTAGCCCTTTTCCCAGAGGAAGAGGGGAGTTGGGGATCAACGGAACAACAGTTTCACTGCTATTGGGAATGCCCCCGTTGTGTTGCTTCTGAGTTGTTGATGTTTGGATGTCTATGTCGGCATTTCGAGGACTTGTAACTCGCTTTTCCAAACCGGTAAGCGAGGAGAAGGGCAACCTAACTCAAATCCGCTGCCACCCGGTGGGCGCAGGCAAAGCCGGAGAAGGCAACGGCATTGAGCCCTTGGCCGGGGAAGGTGCTATCCCCCACGCAGTACAAGTTGGGGATGGCGGTGCGATTGAAGGGCATGCCCAGCAAGCCCCAGGGATCCCGGCTGGGGATGGGCCCATAGGTGCCGTTGCTGCGGCTCAAGAAGCGGCGGTGGGTGCGGGGGGTGCCTATCTCCTTCAGTTCAATGTGGGATCCCAGTTGGGGCCAAAGGGCCTCCAGGCGGCGGATAAGCCGGTCGGCGGCTTGCTGTTTTTGGATCTGGTACTGGCTTGGGCTTAACCCTTGCCAGGTGGATATCCAACTGGGGGTAAAGGCATGAACAATGTGGCGGCCCGGGGGAGCCAGGTCGGGATCCAACAGGGTGGGGACGGAGACGAAAAGGGTGCCCTGCTCAGCCTCCATCTGATCCCAGTCTTCCAGGAGAATGTGGTGACAATGGCATTCGCCGGCCAGGGCCTCGGCCCGCACCCCCAGGTGCAAGCTTAAAAAGCTAGGGGATTGCTGGTAGCGTTTTTGCCACTGCCGCTCCGCCCTGGGCAGGGATCCCGGCCATAGGCGCTCAAAGGTGTCCCAGCGGGTGGCATTGGAGATGATTGTGCGGGCAAAGAGCTTTTCCCCGCTGGCCAGTTCTACGCCCACCGCCCGACCTCTTTCTTCCAGGATCCGCCGCACGGACGCTTTGTAGCGGATCTGCCCGCCATGGGCCTCTAGCCCCTGGGCCAGCTTTTGGGCGATCTGCCCCACCCCCCCTTTGGGATAGTTGACACCGCCGTAGTGTCGGTCACAAAACACCATCCCGGCATTGATGATGGGCGTGCGATCCGCCGGCACCACCGACCAGCAGTAGCACTCCATGTCCACAAAGCGCAGCAAATCCGGATCCCGCAGACAGCGCCGCGCTACCTGGCCCACATTCACCGGCAAATAGCGCGCCAAGGTCAGGCAGCCGAGGGGATTGCTCACAAAAGAACGAAATAGATAGCCCCACTCCTCCAACGAGAGCAGCTCCATGGCATTGAGGCTGTTGAAGATGGGCCACAGGCTATCGTAGAACCGGCGAATGCCGGCGGCTTCCCGGGGAAAGTAGCCGGATAGCTCCTGCAAAAACTGCTCGTAATCCCGGTGTACTCGGGGATTCAGCCCCTTGGGCAGGTGGTAGGCAATCTGCACCGGATCGGGGATAGAGTCTATGGACTGGCCCACGGCTGCCAAGGCGCGGGTCAGCAAGTTGGTGGTGCCTTGGGTGCCCAATCCAAAGATCATGGAAGCGCCCACGTCAAAGCGGTAGATCCCGTTGCCTAAGGGATCCGGACGCTCAAAATAGCCGGCACTGCCCCCTGGAATGAGGTATTTCTCCAGCACCAGCACACGGTATCCTTTGGCAGCCAACTGGCTGGCCGCGACCAATCCCCCGATCCCCGCACCGATGACGATGGCATCCCAAGCAGGGGAAGGGGTGTGCAGAGCCTGCAAGAAGGTCTGAGAAGGCAAAGTAGAGGTCAAGGGATCCCTCTGGAAACTCAAACGCAAGATCAGTATCTTTACCGTACCAGAGGTTCTAGGGTTTCCCCATGGGTTGAGCTCCCCTGGGAATGAGTTTGCCCAGATCTGCAAGATCCCCAAATAGAGATTGTGGCGCGGGCTACGGAACCGAATTCACGAATTTGCTATACAGAATCCGGCCACACGACACAGATGGTTTTGCCATGTTGGTGACCCAGCATCCTGTCTTTCGGCGCTTTTGGTACCCGGTGATGCCCCTCAGCCGATTGGAGCAGGGATCCCCGCAACCTTTCGAGCTGCTGGGAGAGAGGATCGTCCTTTGGCTGGACAAAGCCGGACAGCCCCAGGCAGCCGCAGATCGCTGCTGTCATCGGTCGGCGCAATTGTCCAAGGGAATCGTCTGTGATGACCATATCCGCTGCCCCTACCATGGGTGGGAGTTCGATGGCACGGGAGCCTGTGTCAAGGTGCCGCAACTGCCGGATCAGGCCCGCATCCCAGAGAGCTACCGCATTCCCGCCTATCTCTGCCAGGCCCGCTATGGCTATGCTTGGGTGTGCTTGCATCCCCAGCCTCTACGGGGGATCCCGGTCATCCCAGAAGCCGAGGATCCCAGTTACCGGCTCATCCACGAGTTCTACGAACGCTGGGAATGTGCCAGTTTGCGCATCTGCGAGAACGAGTTCGATGCCGCCCACATCAGCTTTGTACACCAGAACACCTTTGGCAGTATGGAAGACTTGGTACCCAGCCACTTCGAGGTCGAGGAACTGGACTACGGGATCCGCACCCGCACAGTGCTCGGTGTAGCCAACCCAGAGCTGCAACAAAAAAACCTGGGCATTGCTGCCGCCAAAACCGAGCGCACCACCACTTCAACCTGGCATTTGCCCTTCACCAACCACCTTCACATCCGCTACCCCAATGGCCGCAGCCATGTCATCGTCAACATCCCCACCCCCATCAACGACCGAGCCTCCCAAGTGGTGCAGTTTTGTTTGCGCAACGACACCGAAGCCGATACCCCAGCCGCCGAGGTTATCCGCTTTGACCGGGCTGTAACTCTGGAAGATAAAGCCATTTTGGAGACCACGGATCCCGACGTGCCCCTCACCCTCAGCGCCGAACAGCACATGCTCACCGATAAGCCCGGGATCCTGATGCGCAAGCAATTGGCGGCTCTGCTTAAAGCCCACAGCAGCTCCTCAAACCAGATTTTCTAGGCTGCGGGTGCCGGCGTAGCGGCTGTAGGCGTAGATCAACCCCAGGGTGAGGCCGGTAACCAAAAAGCTGAGGGCCGCCCCGAAGGGATAGTCCAGGCTGGAGCCAAACTGCAACTGAATCACATTCCCGATCAACAGCGTTTTGCTGCCCCCCAACAGATCCGGCACTACGAACATGCCGAAAGCCGGGATCCCCACCAGAATGAGGCCCGCCGCCAGTCCAGGCAAGGTCTGGGGCAGAAGCACCCACCAAAAGACCTGCCAACCCTTGGCATAGAGATCCCGTGCCGCTTCCGCCAGCCGCCAATCGATGCGCTCCACCGCCGTGTACAGGGGCAAGACCATGTAGGGCAAAAACGTGTAGACCATGCCCAGATAAACCGCCAGCCAACTGGGATACAGAGCCGTTTGCGGTGGGATCCAGCCCAGCCAGGCCGCCAAGCGAGCCGGCCACCCTTCCGGGGCCAGCACCACCATCCAGGCATAGGTGCGGATCACCAGGTTCGTCCAAAAGGGCACCACCACCAAGGTGAGCAACAGATCCCGTTGTCGGGGTGGGTGGGCGGCAATGAAGAAAGCCAATGGGTAGGCCAGCAGCACGCAAAAAAAGGTGGTCACCCCCGCCACCAGCAGGCTGCGGCCCAAGATCTGCCAGTAGATGGGCGTCCATCCCAAGGGGCCAAAGCCGAGAATGCGCAGATAGTTCTCCAGGGTCAGGGGCAGTTGAATCTGGCCAAACTCCCCGCGGCTGAGAAAGCTGCACACCAACAGCAACAGCCCCGGCAGCACCAGAAAAAACATCACCCACAGCACCCCTGGCCCAGCAAAAATTAGGCTGCGCCCCAACTCCTGCCAAGGGGTGAGCAGCTCCCCAAATCGCACCTGGGCTTGGCCAGGGATCCACTTGCCCACAGGAGATGGCAGCTTCAACATCCAGTCTCCTCCTGACGGGGATCCGGTCGCAAACGGATTAGGCTTTTCGGGGGTAGGTGGGCCACCAGCGCTGCGCCGATCTCAAACCCTGCATCCTCAATATCGGTGTTGAGGGCCGTGGCCTTGAGCTGCTGACCTTGGTTTGTCCGCAACAGGTATTGGTTCTCAGCCCCAGTGTAGATGAGGTTTTCCACCCGCACCGGCACCTGGTTGGGCAGCAGATCCCAGCCGCTGCGAGAGAGCTGGATCTTTTCCGGGCGAATAGCCAATTGCACCGGTTCCGAGCTGGCCGGGATCCCCAAGACCTTCAGCTTTCCCAAGGGCGTATCCACACAGTCCGTCCCACAGGCGATCCCCTCGATCAGGTTGCTGGCCCCTAAAAAGTCGGCTACGAAGGCCGTCGCCGGGCGCTCGTACACCTCATCGATAAGGCCCACTTGCTCAATGCGCCCCGCCCGCATCACCGCCACCCGGTCGCTGGTCACCAAAGCCTCTTCTTGGTCGTGGGTAACGAAAATAAAGGTCATGCCCAGGCGGCGCTGCAACTCGCACAACTGCACTTGAAGCTGCTTGCGCAACTTGGCATCCAACGCCGACAGCGGCTCATCCAACAAGAGCACTTCCGGCTCGTTCACCAAAGCCCGAGCTAAGGCCACCCGCTGCTGCTGTCCTCCCGACAGCTCATGGGGCTTCCGCTTGGCCAGAGCTGCAATCTCCACCAATTCCATAGCAGCCGCTACCCGCTTGCGCAGAGCTTCTCCCCGCACACCCCGCATGCGCAGGCCGAAGGCGATGTTGTCCTCCACCGTCATAAAAGGGAAAAGGGCATAGCTCTGAAACACCGTGTTGACGTTGCGCTTGTGGGCGGGCAGGTGGCCTACCGGGCGACCTCGAATCACCACTTCCCCAGCATCGGCCATCTCCAGGCCGGCCAGGATGCGCAGCAGGGTGGTCTTGCCGCAGCCGGAAGGGCCCAGCAGGCCGAAAAACTCCCCCCGCCGAATGTTCAGCTCAATGCCATTGAGGGCCACAAAATCGCCAAAACGCTTGTAGAGGCCGGTTACTTCCACATCCCAGTCGGGATCCCGGAGGGTAGAAATACTGGAGATGACACCCGCGATCACAGTTGACAGCGCTGATAAAACCATCTAACCCAGTATGCAAGTCTCCGAGAAAATTGCAGTTATCCTCCACACCAGGGGCACCAGTTCCACGCTCAGCCCTGCAAACGGGGATCCCTGCCCACAGACCTTCAAGATAGCAAGTCAAGATAGCAAATGTGGGAAACATTGTCGCCACGCCACCCCTGGGCAAACAGTAGCCAGAGATACCGGCTTGAGGAACAGTCTAATTCAGGATTGGAGGGGATTTTTCTTTAGATTGAATGGGTCTTTTGCAAGGGATCCCTGGCCGTGCCCGTTCACACCCTCAAAGCCACTCCCCATACCGTCCACTTGGGCGGCTTTTCTTCCCAACTGCCCCCGGCCTTGTATGTGCAATCGGGCGATGTGGTGCAGGTGGAAACCTACTCGGGGTTCGCCCACTACGGCAAAGCGCCGGACCGTTTCTTCACGCCCGAATTCCTCGAAATTTGCCAAACCTTGCCTGCCGAGCGCCGAGTGGGGCCGGGCCCCCATCTGTTGACCGGGCCGATCTACGTTGAGGGAGCTGAACCTGGAGATGTGCTGGAAGTGCGCTTGCAAGCGATCACCCCCCGCTTGCCCATCGGTTTCAATGCCATCCGTCCCGGATGGGGGGCTTTGCCCGGAGAATTTGATCAGCCGCGACTGCGCTTCATCGACCTAGATATAGACCAGGGGGTAGCGGAATTTCCTCCCGGCAGCGGCATCCGCGTCCCCATTCGCCCCTTCTTTGGCATCTTGGGGGTGGCGACCGAGGAAACCAGCCGCAGCTCTATCCCCCCCGGCAACTATGGTGGCAACATCGACAACCGCCAATTGCAGGCGGGATCCCGAGTTTTTTTGCCGGTCTTTGTGCCCGGTGCCCTTTTTTCGGTGGGGGATGGCCACTCCGCTCAAGGGGACGGAGAAGTTGATGTAACGGCCATTGAAACTTCCATGAATGGCACTTTGCAGTTGATCCTGCGCAAAGATCTGCCGCTCGAGGCACCGCTGGCGGAAACCCCGACCGATTTCATTACCATGGGCTTTGCCGAGGATCTGGATGCGGCCTTTGAGATTGCCCTAAGGCGGATGATCGATTTTCTGCATCGGTTTGTCGGCATTGGGCGAGAGGAAGCCTATGTGCTTTGCAGCATTGCTGTCCACTTCCACATCACGCAGGTGGTGAACAGCCCCATGAAAGGTGTGCATGGGTTGCTGCCAAAACAGATCCTGCCCCGCCCTACCCTGATCTAATCGGATCTAATCGCGTCAGCGGGGCGGAGTCCTTACTGCTCCCATTACTGCTCCCAATAAGTATCGGCGATGGGATCCGCAGGTGTCGCGGGCTCCTGCATTGGCCAGACCCAATCCGTGAGGTCTTGAGAGGGGATCCCTTCCGGTAGCAGCCCATGGCAGCGGGAGCGAAACAGACAACTGTTGCAGCGCTCAGTGTGGGGGGTCATGGGAAAGTCTTGCGCCTCCAGTTGCCGCAGGTGGTTCAGAGTGGCTCTTAGGTGGGCCAGGTCTTGCTCATAGGCGGCGGCGCTGTAATACCGGTGGAAGGGCTGCTGCGGATGTTGCACATACCAAAAGGTCAGTTGCACCTGCTCCGGCTCAAAAGGGCCTTCCAGGGGCAGCTGCTGGGCCACCTCGCAGAGCAGCAGAGGGTAAAGGCGCACCTGCCAGTCTTGGGCCAACTGTTCATCGCGAGGACGTTGACGCTCAGTTTTCCAGTCCAGGATGTGCAGGGATCTGGGGATAATCACCAGCCGATCCAAACGGGCTATCAACTTAAAGCCCTCAATCCGTTGCCACAGGGGCAACTCCGCCAACACCCGTCCCTGGGGATGGGCATGGGGACTGGCCAAAAACACTTGCCACCCCTGCTGCACCACTTCATCTAGGCCCGACAGACGCGGCTCCACCTGCCGCCCGCGGCTGCGCCACTCCACCAAACGGTGAAACTGCCGTCCGCGCCTCTGCTCCAGCTCGTGCTCAAAAACACTGGCAGCGGGCCAGATCAACCGCTCCAGGTACACATAGCGAAACAGGCGGGGGCAATGGTCCAGCAAGGCCAGCGAAGAGGCGGAGAGGTTGACCTGCTCAAGACTCAACCTCTCCAGAGAAGGGGCAGCAGGGATCCCAGACAAAGTGCTCCGCACCGCTGTCGCGAAGGGGAAGAGCTGGCAAGAGGGGGCTAAGTTCCACTGCTCTTAGGATACCCCCACCGCCACCAGGGGTCGCCCAGCGGAGGAGCTCATTTCCAACCTGCTCCAAATTTCCATCCTGCTGCTCCGCAACGCTTGCGCAGAAGGGCGTGGGCGGGATCTGGACTGCAACCGCCCGCTGGAGCTGGGATCCCTGTCGGGATGGCTAGACCCGGAACCGTCTGTGGTTGCGCTAGGTTCCCACCGGACTTGCCCAGACCCAGATGGCGACCATCCCATCCCAAAGCAACAGAAGCAGAGCAAAACATCCTAGGAGCCCGTACATCCAAGGCTGAACGTAGGGGCGCAGCTCGCCAATCTCCAGTTGAGCGTGCCGTCGAATCTCAGCCAACAGCTGCTTGAACCTGGTCACCCGCATCGGCAAAAGTACGCGATCCCCCCCTCGGCTGACCAAGTAATACACCATACCACCCTGGCTGGTGGAGCGGGGCTCAATGCGCTCGATATCGGCCCACCGGATCTGCCACTCCTGCCGCACAAAAGGCGGCACCCAACTGGGGTAGGTGGCCTGCATGCCCTCTTCGTCCAACTGAATCTGCTGGCTCAGGGATCCCAGGACTACCCCCCATCCCAGCAGCAGAGCAATCCAAAGGGATCCCAGCTCAAGAGGTGTTGCCTGTTGCCGAGCCAGCAGGATGGGTAGGGGCAGAACCAGTCCCCAGTACAGAGCCTGCACAGCGCAGCGAATTAAGGGAGAGATGGGGAAGGTCATCGTCGGCAAGATGAGGCTGGCTTTATCAAACTTAAGATAGCGCTAGATAGCGCTTAAAAAGGCACCTCCTCCTCCAAGGACTCCGTCCCGCTGAGGCGAACGGCAAGCTGAGAAGACTGCTCACGCCGGTAGGACGGATTCCTTACTGCATTGGGAAAGTCTACGGGATGAGGACTCCGCCCCGCTGACGCGGACGGCTCTGCTCCTGTTGGCGAGCCGTAGGTCTCACCGGAGAGCAGGTCAGGGGATCCCTCGGCTTCTATAGCCTCTATTGAGGAGAGCTCTTCCGTGGATCCCGTCACGTCAGACCCCAACACCCCTTCCAAATCCACCAAGCTGCCGTTGAAGTGGTCGGCAAAACGGCGGGCAATCTCCGCCAGCTCCTGGGTTAGCTCGAAGGACTGCCCACCGTGCAGGGTGTCGCGGCGCTCTGCACGACTTGGAGAATCGGTCGCGACAGCGGTGCGGAGCACTTTGTTCGCACCGGCAGGAAAAAGTCCTTGGGTTGCCAAGCCGGCCACCTTGGGGCCACCCATAGGATTGTCCCGCTCAGGTTCTGGCGAAGGTGGGCTGGAGTCAGAAGGGGAATGTTGCTGTCGCCGGGCAAGGCCGTGGCTCTGCGGTTCTGCCCTGGGCTCCCTTGAGGAAGCACGACTGTTGGTGTTGTCGCTCTGCAACCCCGGCGTGGTGACAGGATCCGGGGCCACGGGGGCGGGGGGCAGGTCTGTTTCTCGGCTGAGCAGTGCCGAGGACTCCGCACCGCTGACGCGAATGGAAACATGCGGCCCGCTGGAGCGCTGCACAATCAAGTTGAGCTGCACAGGGCGCTGCAGCAGGTTGTGGAGCACCGACCGCAGTTCGGCTTCTTTGCTGCGCACTTTTTCCACCAGACCCTTGCTGGGAAAGGCGAGGGTAATTGCTTCAGGAGTCTCTTGGTGCAGGTGGCCGGATCCCATCAGAGCCTTGGTGAGGGGAGAGAGGCGCTTGAGGAACTCGTCCCAGTGGGGGCGCAGCAGCTTGACTGTGGCGGCGTCCCTTGCCGGTTCTCTGGGCTGCTCCGAGGACTCCGTCCGAGTAGCGCGATCTGCCTTCTGGCTCGACGCAACAGCAGGGGAGGCTGAAGGCCCAACAGTTAATTCATCTATCTCACCAACAGTTGATGGGCTTGATGGGCTGATGGTCGCAGCAGGGGCCGGAGGGGCTGTCCCGTCCGGGGGAGTTCTCTGGGGTGCAGGAGATAGGTCAAGGGCTGGGAAAGGACTCCGTTCCGCTGAATCCTCAGCCACCATGCTTGGGCGCAGCTGGCCCAGCAGATCCACTAGGGCAATTTCCAACCACAGTTGGGGCTGTCCGCTTTGACGAATTTGCGGCTCACACTGGCGCAGATGGCTCTGGGCTGCCAGCAGTATCTCCACCGAGTAGCGAGGGGCCCGTTGCTGCAGGGCTGCCCAGGTGGAGTCCGTTACAGCCACCAACTCCCGTTGCTGGGGGGCTGTCTTGACCAGCAGCAGATCCCGGTAAAGGGCCACCAAGTTCTGCAACAGGGCTAAGGGCTCTTTGCCCCGCTCCAACAATTGTCGAGTTTGGCTGAGCACCGCCTGCACATCCTGAGCCAGCAGCGCATCCATCAGAGCCAAAAGCTGCTGTTCCGGGATCCCGCCCACCAAGTCCCAAACCGCCTCCGGGGTGATGGATCCTTCCAAGAGGCTGAGCTGGTCCAGCAGGCGTTCGGCGTCCCTCAGGCCCCCTTGGGAAAGTTGGGCCACCAGTTGCAGCGCCTCCGGCGTGATAGGGATCCCTTCTTGGGCGGCGATCTTGCCCAGGTGGGCCACCATGTCGTCGAGGGGGATGCGGCGGAAGTCAAACCGCTGACAGCGGGAAACAATGGTGGGCAAAACCCGCTGCGGGTCAGTGGTGGCCAGGACAAATACCACGCGGGGGGGCGGCTCTTCAAGAGTTTTCAGCAAGGCGTTGAAGGCCGCATTGCTGAGCATGTGGCACTCGTCGATGACATAGACTTTGTAGCGGCTGTTCACCGGGGCAAACTGGGCCCGCTCGATCAGCTCGCGGATGTTGTCTACGCCGGTGTTGCTGGCCGCGTCAATCTCGAGAACATCCAGGGAGGCTCCCGCAGTGATGGCGCGGCATTGGCTGCACGCCTGGCAGGGATCCGGCGTCGGCCCCTGTTCACAATTCAAAGACTTGGCCAAGATGCGGGCGCTGGAGGTTTTTCCCGTGCCCCGCGGCCCGCAGAACAAATAGGCAGGCGCCACCCGCCCCAGCCGGATGGCATTGGCCAGCGTTTGCACCACCGCTCCTTGGCCGACCACATCGGCAAAGCGCTGCGGGCGGTATTTTAAATGCAGGGGTTCATAGTTGCCAGCGGTGGCCATTTCCGGGATCTCCAAGCAAGCAGCGCCCCAACCGGAACCGCGCAAGAGCTCTGCTCTGCTGACGCGATCCCACCGGGGCTCTCCTATTCTGGCTCCTCGATGAAGGGATCCCTCCCTGCCCATCAAGAGCAGGGCTGGACACCAGGGGGGGAGACCGGCAGAGCTTTTGTGCTCCGCTCCGCTGAGGACTTGGGATCCCGGCGACGCAGAGAGGGAAGCTGGATCCAGCCGGGCGAGTCGAGCTGATCTATGTGCTGCACGCGGTAGCTGAGCTGATACACCTCCTTCCTGAGCTGGCGATTCTCTGCCTGGATGGCGGCGATGCGCTGGCGGATGGGCTGCAGGCGGGCTTGCAGCTTGCGCCGGTAGAGCTCTGGCAACTCTTGAATCATCTGCTCCAGCAACTGCTTCTCTTGGTAAAGCTGCTCAATCTCCGCCTCATAGCTGCGAATTTGCCGGTGTTGCTTTTCTTGGCGCAGCTCCAGAAGGTCTACCTGGCCCTGCAAGATGCGATTGCGCTCTCGCAAAAGCTGGATTTCCTGCTCCCGCGCAGCCAGAGCTTGGGCAAACTCCGTCTTGCCGATGCAACCTGCTTCCTGCATCGTTTCTCCCTCAACCCATCCGTACATGGATACCAAGGGATCCGTCCCACCAGACCCTATCCGTCACTGTATCCGGCCCGCGGGGGTGAGGCAAATGGCCTCTGGCCCGCCGACGCCAAAGCTTGCTTCACCTGGGCTTCCAGCTCGGCCAGGGATCCGGAGTTGTCCAGCACCACATCGGCACGGCGCACTTTTTCCGCCAAAGGCCACTGGCTGGCGATGCGAGCTTCGATTTCTGCCGGTGTAAGAAGATCCCGGCGAGCAAGGCGTTGCCGCTGCTGCTCTGGAGTGCAAGTCACCACCCAAATTTCATTCACCCACCCCTGCAGGTGGGCTTCAAACAGCAACGGGATCATCAGACAAACGGTTTGGGATCCCTGCCCAGAAGAAAATCCTACCCCGCTACGCTTTTGGGAGGCAGGCTCTTCCTCAAGCGGCACCCCATGGACTTTAGAGCTCTGCTCCGCCAACGCGGACAGAAAATCTTGCAGTTGAGCTCTAACGAAAGGGTGGATTTGGGCCTCTAGCCAAGCCCGCTCAGCGGCATCTGCAAACACGATCTGGCCCAACCGCCGGCGATCCAGATCCCCGGAGGGTGTTTGGATGGCCTTCCCATAGCGTTCCAGTACCCGCTCGCGAATGGGGGATCCCAATGCCAAAGCCTGGCGGGCCATTTGATCGGCATCGGCCACCGGGATCCCGTGCTGCTCCAGGATGCGGGCCACCGTGGATTTGCCCGTGCCCACTCCGCCCGTCAGGCCGATGATCCTCATCGAGCTGTAGGCCATAGTCAAGAAGAGGCCGCTGGTGCGGCCATTGCCGTTTGCGCTACTCGGACGGAGTCGTTAGAACGGTGCTCTGCCGCAGCCGGCAAAGGAGAGCTGGGCGGCAGCAGGCTATACTCAAAGCCCTCCACCAAAGCCCGACAGGAGGCCTCGATGATGTTGGTGGAAACCCCCACCGTTGTCCAACGGCGGTGACCGTCGCTAAACTCCACCAGCACGCGCGTTTTGGCCGAGGTGCCGGCTCGCCCATCCAAAATGCGCACCTTGTAATCAGACAGGTGAATCGCCTCCAGTTGGGGATAGAACTCCAGCAGCGCTTTGCGTAGCGCCCCATCCAGAGCAGCCACCGGCCCATTGCCTTCCGCCGCTGTCACTCGAGTTTGCCCCTGCACCGCTATCTTCACCGCCGCCAAAGATTGCACATCCGTTGCTTCGCCACTGGGATCCCAGTCTTTGCTGTTCCAATCGGAGCGTGTGGTGGTCGTCACGTTGAAGCTGAGCACCTCAAAAGGATGGGAGCGTTGTCCCAGCAAGCCCCGCACCAACAGCTCAAAGCTGGCCTCAGCCGCCTCAAACTGATAGCCCTGCAGCTCCAAAGTTTTCAGCCGCTCCAAAATCAAGCGCACCTGCGGATCCGACTTCTCCAGCCGGATCCCGAATCCGGCCATTTTGTGGAGGATGTTGCTCAGCCCCGCCTGTTCCGAGACCACAATGCGGCGACAGTTGCCCACTTGCTCCGGGGCGATGTGCTCGTAGGTGAGAGGGTTTTTCTGAACGGCGCTGACGTGGATCCCGCCCTTGTGGGCAAAGGCCGATAGGCCCACAAACGGCGCATGGTCATCCGGGGCCAAATTGACCACCTCGCTGATGGAGCGGGAGATCTCCGTCAGGTGTTGCAGCTTCTCTTGCGGCAGACAGCGATAGCCCAGCTTCAGTTGCAAGTTGGGAATGACGCTGCACAGGTCGGCATTGCCGCAGCGTTCCCCATAGCCGTTGATGGTGCCCTGCACCATGCGCGCCCCTGCCTGCACCGCCGCCAGGGCATTGGCCACAGCAGTGCCGGAGTCGTTGTGGGTGTGGATCCCTAGGGGCAAGTGCTGCAGGTGATGGGATTCTGCCAAGACAGCTGCCGTGATCGCCGCAATCTCGTGGGGCAGGGATCCGCCGTTGGTATCGCAGAGAACCAGCCACTCTGCCCCTGCCTCGGCAGCCGCCACCAGGGTTTGCAGGGCATAGTCGGGGTTGTGGCGATAGGCGTCGAACCAGTGCTCGGCATCGTAGATGACCCGCCGCCCCTGGGATCGCAGATAGGCAATGGTGTCGCGGATCATGGCCAGGTTTTCCTGCAGCGTGGTGCCCAGGCCCTCGGTGACGTGGAGATCCCAAGACTTGCCGAAGACGGTTATATAGCGGGTGCCCGCCGCCAAAATGGCCTGCAGCATGGGATCGTCTGCCGCCCGCCGCCCCGGCTTGCGGGTAGAACAAAAAGCCACCAGCTCGGCTTGCTCTAGGGGCTCTTCCCGCATCTGCCAGAAAAACTGCACATCCTTGGGATTGGCTCCTGGCCAGCCCCCTTCAATAAACGGGATCCCCAGCCGATCCAGCAGCTTGGCAATCTGTAACTTGTCTTGCACCGACAGCGATAGCCCCTCTCGCTGGGCCCCATCCCGCAGTGTGGTGTCGTAGAGAGTGATGGTGGCTGAGCAACCCAGATCAATCTTCATATCGCATCAGTTTCTTGTAAAAGGCGGTGGAGAAATCCGGCTGTTGTCCGCGCTGCACCAAAGAGACGACATCAATCAGATAATCCACAAACTCGTAGTTGGCGATGGAGAGCTGATAGGTGAGATCTGCATCCTGAGCAAAGATCACCTGAACCACCGTCAGATCCGAGGGCAACGGGGACATGTGCCAACTGGCCAAGAAGCGGACAGGCTCTTCCCCCTCGATGGCCCTCTGCCCTTCTAAGCTGGCTTTTTTGTAGAGGCCCACCGCAAGGGCTAGGTACTGTCGGCGGGCAACAGCGTAATAGGGCTGATAGACGGCCACTTCTGGCGGGCTGGCGGGTTCAAGTTGCAAAGCCATGGTGCGCTAGGAGAGGGGTACCGCTTTTTCTAAGTTTCATGAAGTTCTGCAAGATAGGTGGGATCCCCATAGCCAAGAGAGATCTCTGCATTGGCTGTAGCAAGTGTCGCCGGAAAAAGCTGTGAGGTCAATTGCGGCAGAGAACCCAGAAAAAATTATAAGGGGCCACTGCAACCCATCTTATTCAGCGTATCGCGAAGCGGTGCGGTTCCCGGTAGGGTGCCGGAGGCATAGCACCATCGCGACAGCGGGTGAGCGGACTACGGATAGATTGCCCAATTGTCTACTTTTCCTTGAGGGATCCCGCATCCCAAGCTGGAGGGAAGCGTTGGAAAATCAGGGATCTCTGGGAAAGAATAGAAAGAGGGGGGATCCCTGCCCCTGATAGCAACCGGCTTTTCTCCTGCCGGCGGTGGCGAGACGGTGCCCTTGCTTGGTTCTCCAAACGTTTGGCATCTCCTGGCTTCATGAACACAACCCAAGACCCAACCGCTTCTCGTCTCGACCTTCTCCCCCCGGGAGAGGGAGGAATAGCGGCCAACCCCCTGCTGGAGTGGGATCCCGTCCTGCAGCACAAGTTCCAGCAGCTTGTCCAGATCTTCGCCGAGATGGAGCAGGTCTTGGTGGCCTACTCTGGGGGGGTTGATAGCAGCCTGGTGGCCAAGTTGGCCTGCGATCAGCTGGGGGAGCGGGCCCTGGCCGTCACCGCTGCTTCTCCTTCGCTGCTGCCCGAAGATTTGGAAGAAGCAATTCAGCAGGCTCGGCAAATCGGGATCCGCCATCAGATCGTCGAAACCCACGAGCTGGAAGATCCGGGCTACGCCGCCAACCCTGTTAACCGGTGTTACTTCTGCAAAAGTCACTTGCACGATACCTTGCGCCTGTTGGCCCAAGCCCAGGGATATAACCATGTGGTGGATGGTCTCAATGCCGACGATCTGGCCGATTACCGACCGGGGACACAGGCAGCTCGGGAGCGCGGCGTGCGTTCCCCTTTGGCGGAGGTGGGGATGAGCAAGCTGGAGGTGCGGCAATTGTCTCGCCACCTGGGGCTGTCTTGGTGGGATAAACCGGCCCAACCCTGCCTCAGCTCTCGCTTTCCCTACGGGGAGGCAATCACCCCTGAGAAGCTGCGTCGGGTGGGAGCGGCGGAGCGCTACTTGCGCAGCTTGGGTTGGCGGCAGGTCAGGGTGCGCTCGGAGAAGGACACCGCCCGCATCGAACTTCCTCCGGATCAGATCGTGGAGTTTGTGCAGAAAACCAATCTGGAAGCGCTGGTCAAGGCCCTGCAATCCTTCGGCTATCTCTATGTCAGTCTCGATTTGGAGGGCTACCGCAGCGGCAAGCTCAACCGAGTCCTCAACCTTTCCCAGTTGGCCACAAGCTAGCGGGCTGGGGAAGCCGTAGGGGATCTGTGTTGAAGTTTTGCGCCGGGTGATTATGAGAGGGTTGCGGTTGCTCTGGCTCTGCTTGGGGGTGCTGGGGTTAGCAGTTGCCGGCCCTACTGCGGCTCAGGTGGAGTCCCAGAAGAAGGGGGGCGCTCAGCCCATGGATACGACTGACCTCAGCGCCGTTGCCGACCGAACGTTACGGCTGCGTTCTGACCGGCAAACCTTCGATCAACGGGCGGAAGTCTTCCAAGCAGAAGGCAATGTGGAGATGCGGCTGGGCCGCTCTGTGTTGCGGGCGGATCGCCTGCGCATTGAACTGCGACAGCGGCGGGCTGTGGCCGAGGGCAATGTTTCTATTCAACTGGATCGGCAGCGCATCCAGGGATCCCGGCTGGAGTACGACTTTGAGCAAGAGCGGGGATTTTTGGAAGAGGCCTTCGGGCAGGTGGATATTGGCCAGTTGCAGGCCAGTGGATCCCCGGCAGCCGCCCTCTCTCCGCAGCGGCTGGTGCGCTTTCGTGCCGTTCGCATCCGCTTCGATGCCAACACCTGGGAAGGAGAACAGGTGCGGCTGACCAACGACCCGCTGGATCCGCCGGAGTTGGAGATTCGTAGCCCACGGGTGACCTCCACCCTGCAAGCCGATGGCTCCAGCCTTTTGATTGCCGAGGCCGGCCAACTGGCCTTCGACCAGGTCTTGTTTCTGCCTCTGCCCATTCGGTTGCGCTTCGACTCATTAAACCGTCAGCCTCCGGTCAGCATCTTCTACGATGATTTCGACAGGGAAGAATTGCGGCGCGGCTTGATCCTCCAGTCCAACATCGAGCTGCTGCGGGATCCCAACGTGAGCTTGGTGCTCTCCCCGCAACTGTATCCACAACGTCTTTGGGGCAGTGAGCAGGGCCTTTTGGATGGGATCGGGCTGCGGGCCGATTTGCGTTGGCGGCAACCGGAGGCGAATGCCCAAACCTCCCTGTTTGCCGAGCTGCGGGGGATCGTCTTCCAGGAGTTTGCTCAGCGCTTGCGAGCTCAGGTCGAACACCGCATCACCACCGGCGATGGCGGAGAAGTCGCCTACACCTACGCCTATCGGGAACGCTTCTTCAGCGGTCGCCTGGGGTTTCAAATTGTGGAAAACCGCCTCGGTGCCAGCTACCGCTCACCCACCCTCCGCCTGGGCAATACCGGCTTGGATCTCAGCTACCGCATAGCCGCCGACTACATTGATGCCTTGGGGCAGCCGGATGAAATCGACACGGATCCGGAGTTGGCCTTAGCCAACACCACCGACCGCATTCAGCTCTCCCGCCTGCAACTGGGGGCAACCTTGAATCGCTCCTTTCCCCTCTGGAGCCCTCCCAAGACGGCGGCGGATCCCCCACCCCGCTTTTCCGCTCTGCCCATCGAGCAAGGGATCTGGCTCAGCACCGGTGTGAGCAGCAGCCAGTCTTTTTACTCCAATGGCCGAGCCCAGAGCTATACTGCCGGCAGTATTGGCATTGATGCGGTGATTGGGGCTTTTGTGGCCGATACCTTCGACTACACCAACCTGAGGGTGACCTACTCCAACGGTTTTTTGGCCGGAGCCTCGCCATTTTTGTTTGACCGCATCACCACGCGGGAACAGCTCGTCCTGGGCTTTTTGCAACAACTGTACGGCCCGCTGCGGGTGGGGGCAGAGACGACGGTAGATTTGCAGTCAGGCCAGCAGGTGGATGTCGTCTATCGCCTGGGCTACGACCGCCGCACCTATGGCTTCAGCCTGCAATACAATCCGGTGCGCCAGTCGGGGGCTCTGGAGCTGCGGGTGGAGGGCCTGAACTGGGATCCCGGCCAATCCTCGCCGCAGCCGACGACGGGATCGAGGATCCAAGAGCCCTGATCCCCAAACTCCAAGGCAGCTTAAAAGTGTAGTCTTGACTACTACTCTGCGGAGATTTTCTATGAGAAATTGTCCCATATTGGGGAAAAATCCTAATTCAAATCTTCCTCGAATTGCAGAACCCTCTTGGAAATCGAAACAGTAAGGTAAAATACAGAAGTTATTTTTTCCAGGATTGATTTCTGCCAGTTGGGATCGCCGTATCGCAGACTACCGCAGTGATCCCCAGACGGTGTTAGGGTAGATGGTAGGCTGAGCAACGTGGGCTGGTAATCTGAATTATGCAAACACTCGATGCAATCCCCGATAAAAAACGAGCAGAGCGAATAACCTGTAGCTACATCAATGCGACCAGCTCCATTCAGGTGGTTCGCATCACGAATATCGAAAACTGGTACTTTGAGCGGGTGGTCTTTCCAGGCCAGCGGCTGCTCTTTGAAGCGGTGCCTGGAGCCAAACTGGAGATTCACACGGGTATGATGGCCAGCTCTATTCTGGCGGATACCATCCCCTGTGAAAAGCTGCGCGTTCGAGAAACGGAGCCGGCGACCGTAGGCGCCTAAATCCCCAGAGGCCAGCGGTGCGGACTAGGTTTCGCGGCCTTGCTGCTTTCTCTCTTCTCTTTCCGAACTGGGGGAAGGCTGAGGTGAGGGGCTGGCGGAGCGGCGGGGCTTGGGAGGTAGGGGGATATCCAGGAAGCGGGCGCTCAACCTCACTGGGCTGGTTTCTTGCCGCTGGGGAGGCCAAGGGATCCCCAACCAACGGGCCGTGATCTCCAGCAAGCTGGGGGGTGGTGTCGGCGTAGGAGTTGGCGTGGGTGGTGGGGTGGGATAGAGATCCAGGCGCGGTGGCCGTGGGGTGCTGACCCGAAAAGCATCGGGAGGGGGTTGGGTCAGGGGTACATTCGGATCCCCGCATCCCAGCAAGCCCAGTCCGCCGGCAAGCAACAGGCCGTACAATTTTCGAGTGCCTCTACTGCCCATGAGTACGCTGCTGGACACCTCCAACAGGGTATCATCGGGATCCCAAGGCTCTGAGCTGGGCTTGCAAATCTTCCTCCAGCACAGATAGCTGGCGAGCCAAGGTCACGTAGCGGTTGGCGGTCAGGTTTTTGGCGGTAAACTGCTCCAGCAGTTGCTGATCCCGGGCAACCATTTGGTTGAGATACTGAGCCACAGAGGCTTGTGGATCCTCGATCAAAGCTCGGCACACCTGTAGGGCCATCACCAGTTGGGCCCGCACCTGCAAAAACAGCGACTGGATGTACTTTTGCTCAGCCTCACTGAGTTGCCGAAAATCCCGCCAATGCTGCCCCCCCTGCAGGGATTGTTGGAGCTCGTTGACCCAGTGGTTGTAGTCTTTTACTTTGCGGGCCAGATCGGTGGCAAACTTCATCATCTCAGGGGTGCTGTTGAGCAGATGGGCTTCCTGCCAACGCTGGCGGATGCGATGCAGGCTTTTTCCCAAGCGCAGGCTGACTCTCAGGATCCCCAACAGGAGCAGCAGTAGGATCCCGGCAGCCGCGGTATAGGACACCCAAGAGCCGGGATCCCGCATCCCCAAGAAGATGACCAAGGCTATTGCTATCAAACCAAAGGCCAGCATGCCCCAGGAGCGTAGCCGCTGTTGCTGCAGACGCAGGTACTCCGCCCGCAAATCAAAGGCCTCGCAGCAAGCGTCCAGATCGGCGGCCATGAGCTGGCGAAACTCGTCCGCGGAGATCGGTTCCACACTAATCATCGAGGGCACCCTTAACGCAAGTGGATCGAGGCCAAACGGCATCAAGACCTGCCCTGCCAATCACGGGCAGCTTCCGTGCTTTCTTGTAGGGGCTCCAGCGTTTCGCTGGCCGGAACCACCATCAACCCATACCCTCCGCTGCGGCAAAAATCGACGATCTCCTGCGTGTCAAAGCGTTCTGCCACGGGCTTGGGCAGTCCCTGTTGAGCCAACCGCTGCGCATATTTTCTTGCCGCAAACGAGCTCTCGAAAGCAATGACGATATCTTGACCCCCAACCTGGCGCGTGCAGATTCCCTCCTGCCCATTGGCTTGGTAAAGCAGCACAATCACCTGGGGGGGCAAGTCCTCTGGGCTGACCCAAGACAAACCCTTCTCAGCCTGGGATCCCCCGCTAAGCAATACATCCCGCGCCTCATTCAGCCGCGCCAGTTGCGCCTCTAGCAAGGGTCTTTGTCGCTCGTCCTCCAGTTCTGCGAGGGCAGTACTGAGGGTTTGGTATTCCTGAAACAGTCGCCCCCGGATCTGCCGCTCGGTTGCGTCCGGCGGAAGGTTGAGAATCTGAAGGGCTTCGGCGGTGTTCATCATGGGCTCTGATTTATTCAAAATCATTGCCTAGACTAGCTGCTTTGAGAGTCTCTGGAGAGAAATTCTCCTATGATCGTGGCTGCCCGCTTTCTCGGCCAGAAGAGAGGGTGGACTCACCGAGTGCGGCGATGATGACTTCCATCTTGGGGCTGCTCAGCAGGGGAATTGACCTGGGGTTGGTCAGATAAAGAGGGAAGGGGGAAGCCCAACTCAAAAGCCTCTCGTGCCAGCAAAGCCAGCAGAGATGGATTCAACTGGGCGCGTTTCACCCGCTCTTTGAGACGATTCCACAGGTGTGCTCGGTGGATGCGTTCCAACTCTTCTCGCTGTTCACGTATCATGTTGTTCCCACCTCTCTTGTATCAATCCTAACTAAGCAACAGGGGAGCTGGTGTCAGGGAACTTTGATGGATTTTAGGAGATGGGATCCTCATTTTCTCCGAGTTGACCCGCCGGGATCCCTGGGGTTGCCAGCAGGGAACACCATTCACATCTGTAATTTCTTGTGTTGCAGCAAGCCCGTCTTCGGAATGTACAAGGGCGGGATCCGACAGTTTTTCTAGGGACATTTTGGGATCCCTGCGCGCCTTAGAGGTCTTCCACACAGGGAACTGCGGCCTTGACAGGGCCAGCTTGCCCCAATCTATCCAAAAAATGCTGCAGGAGCTGAAAACCGGGTGGGTTGAGGCTGTAGTAAATCCAGCGCCCCTGCTGGCGAGCATTGACCAATTTCGCATCCCGCAGGGTTTTTAGGTGAAACGAGAGCTTGGATTGGCTCACCTTCAGCTCCTCGCAGAGATCACAAACACACAACTCACGCCCCTGCAGCAGTTGCAGCACGCGCAGGCGAATCGGGTCAGAGAGGGCGTGGAATCCCTCCCGCACCTGCTCATCTGTCAAATTCCCCTCTACCTCAACCAGGAACGAAACCATCATTCAACCAGGGTAGCAGGAGTTTTGCGCTCCAGTTGTCGATCAGTTGGACGGCAGGGAAAAGGCGCAACAGTCAACCGGCTCAGCGACGGTAGGTCAACCGCGCTTGAAGATAACACTGCCAACATTCCGTTGCCAACTTTGTGTTCTCTTTAACGTTTCTTGTTGCTGCCTTCACAAGCTCTCTACAGTTTCGCTGAAATCAATCACTGGGATCCGTTATGCGAGAGACACAGTTGCACCGGCTATGGCTGGTGTTGCTGGAAAAAGCTGCTTTGAATCATCTGTTGAAAAGCCTGGGCTGCTCGCGAAGTGTGCAGAACCCTCGCGAGAGCATGCCTCTAACCCCCGAAACCCTGAACTTTGCTGAATTTACTGAGCTTTAGGCGGTTTGGCAAAAGTCATTGAGAGGGATATAGTAGACCAAG
>NZ_JANSIN010000032.1:0-29864 GCF_047462115.1 Synechococcus sp. R50.1
ACGCGAACAGAGATAGGCAGGATGCGATCGCTTCTTTCCTGAACCATGTTCAGGAGAGTTCAGCGTGAATGTATCAGCTTGCTGGCAAGGGCAGCGATAGCCGAGACGGACATCCGCTCCACGCGAGACCTCGCTGACAAAGATGGATATTGACAGGCAGATTCACAACAGTCACAACAGATGATGGACTTATAGATCTCGACGGACAAAGCCATCCCCCTCCCATTGGTAGAGGGTAGCCCTCAAGTCACGGCTGGCACCGGGCGGGCTTGAGATGACCAGGATCCCTTGCGGGCTGACCCGCAGGCTGGCATTGCTCAGATCCGTCACGCTCAGCAGCGGCACAAGTCCCTCAGGCCGGTGTTCCAAGACCAAGACAGAGCGCAGCAGGCTGATGCCCCCTCGCTCGGTGAGGAGCACCAACTTGGGCTGTGGGCTGGAGGTGATGTCCGTGCGCAGGTGAGCCTCCACCAACCGCCCTGGGATCGGCTCAGCCGTGTGGAGCAGACGAAAGCTATACCCCCCCTGGTGCTCGAAGCTGAGAACGCGCACCACCGGCTCTACGGTGGGCTGCCGCTGAATCTGAAACACAGCCACCACATCCTGGCGAGATGGAGAGGTTAGGCTGGCCGGGAACAGGCGTAGGTTTTCGCCACGATTGCCGCGAATAAAATCCCACCAAATGGATTGATTGAATAAAGCCACAACCCCACCTCGAGCAGCGCCGCCCTCAGAAGGAACCGGCAGCAGCGGAAGCACAGGCTGGGGATAGGCAGGAACAGCAGCAACCGGTAGAGTGGCAGCCAAGGCCGCTCCCCAGGCTATTCGACCACAGGAACACAACAGCTTCCGCATATTTCCTCACTCCTCGCCCCTAAAATTCTAAGAGACAGCAAGGCTCCTCCAGTAAACCAAGGGATCCCTTTGTGTTGAACTCAACGTGGAGCTCACCTTAGATCTCCCCTAGAGATCTCCCCTAGATGGCCATAGACGGTTCCAGTGGACTACCGAATTCTCGCAAAAGGCCCCAAGATTCGCCTGTAACCGCCAAAGTCGGCTTGGAACGACGCCCCGCCAATTGGAAAGGGATCCCCCAGGAGCAAGGGGCAGCCCCCCCCGACGGAGGGCTCTATTTTTCGGCAGCCAAAAACAATTGGGCCCGCCAAAAGCAGGCAATGGACTTGCTGTCCAAATCCATTCCCAAACGGGCCATTTCTGTAAGCTCAGAAGCAGAAAACTCCACTACGGTGATATCCTCATCCTCATCTTTATCGGGAGGGGAATCCAGCACTTCCAGCTCCCGCGCCAGATAGGCGTACATGATCTCGCTGGAATAGCCGGGGCATAGATAGAATTGGCCGAGCGAATCCCAGCGATGGGCACGCAGGCCCGTTTCTTCTTCCAGCTCGCGGCGAATGGTGTCGTCGGGATGCTCCCCTGGCTCGACTGTGCCTGCCGGAAATTCATAAAGGTAGGAGGCAACCGCAAAGCGATATTGACGAATGCAGACGAACTTGCCTGCTGCAGTGACGGGCACGGCCACCACCCCCCCGGGATGGATGAGGTACTCCCGCTCCCCCTCTTTGCCGTTGGGAAAACGCAAACGCTGGCTGACGAAGGTGTATTTATGGCCTTGATAGCGGAGGCGCTCGCGAATCACCTGAGATGGGTTTTGCATGGCAAGAGTTCCCGAGAGTAGAGCCGCTCTCAGCTTAATGGTTTTCGGCGCTGTTGCAACCGGGCAATCCAGAGGGATCCACACGCCCTTGGGATCCCGTGTCTGGGGTAGAGTCAGGAAAAGCACAAAAGTTGCAGGCCATGATTTACCCTCCCTTGAAGGAGTTTCTTGCCCTCACCAAGCAGGGCAACTTTATCCCGGTGTACCAGGAATGGGTGGCGGATTTGGAAACGCCGGTTTCTGCCTGGTATCGGGTCTGTGCCGGCCAGCCCTACAACTTTCTCCTGGAGTCGGTGGAGGGGGGGGAGCAGGTAGCCCGCTACAGCTTCCTGGGCTGCGACCCCCTGTGGGTTTTGGAAATACGCGGGGATCAGGCGCTACAGCGATACCGCGATGGCCGACAGGAGCACCACCAAGGGGATCCCTTCGCAATTTTGGCCCGCTGCTTGCAGCCCTATGAGCCGGTGCATTTGCCGGAATTGCCCAGCAGCATCGGCGGGCTATTTGGCTACTGGGGCTACGAGCTGATTCGCTGGATTGAGCCCAAGGTGCCCATCCACCCCCTGCAGCCGGGGGATCCCCCTGATGCCGTTTTGATGCAGGTGGACAGCATCCTGCTCTTTGACCAGGTGAAGCGCAAGATCTGGGTGGTGGCCTTCGCCGATACCCGTCACCACGCTGCCGAGGAAGCCTATGCCCAAGCCTGCCGGCGGGTGGAAAAGCTGATGCAGCAGCTCAGCGCTCCTCTTTCCCTGGCCCATCTGCACCTCAACTGGAAGCCCCACCTGTCGGAAAGGACTCCGTCCCGCTGGCGCGAACAAATCCCCCCCAGCACCCTGAGCCGCCCAGCCTACTGCCAAGCCGTGGAACAGGCTAAGGACTACATCCGCGCCGGAGATATCTTCCAGGTGGTGCTCTCGCAGCGGTTTACCATCTCCCTTGCCGGGGATCCCTTTCGCCTCTACCGCTCGTTGCGGCTGATTAACCCTTCCCCTTATATGGCGTTTTTGCAGTTTGGGAATCTCTGCCTCATCGGCTCCAGCCCAGAGGTGATGGTCAAACTCAGCCGCGTGGGGGAAGACCGCATCGCCACTGTGCGCCCCATTGCCGGCACCCGCCCCCGTGGCACCACCCCTCTGGAAGACCGGCAGTTAGAGCAAGAGCTGTTGGCAGATCCCAAAGAACGGGCCGAACATGTGATGTTGGTGGATCTGGCCCGCAACGACCTGGGACGGGTCTGCCAACTGGGATCTGTGCAGGTGGATGACCTGATGCAGATCGAGCGCTACAGCCATGTGATGCACATTGTCAGCAACGTGGTGGGGCGGCTGGATCCCCAGTACAGCGCCTGGGATCTGCTGCGGGCCACCTTCCCTGCCGGCACTGTTACCGGCGCCCCCAAAATCCGCGCCATGCAGATTATTCATGAGCTGGAAGGATGCCGCCGCGGGCCCTATGCCGGCGCCTATGGCTACTACGACTTTTCCGGCCAACTGAACACCGCCATCACCATCCGCACTCTGCTGGTTCATCAGGGCCAGGTGAGCTTGCAGGCCGGGGCAGGTATTGTGGCCGACTCGGATCCGGAGCGGGAATACCAAGAATGTCTAAACAAAGCGCGGGGCATGTTAATGGCTGTGGCCAGTTTGCAGGAGACCTAGCCCATGTTGGCCCAGTTGCGCTTCAGCCCTGCGGTTCGCGTCAGCGGGACGGAGTCCTTACAGGAGCTCCAGCAGCCGGATCCAGAGACCGTAGAGCAGGCTTTTGAACTGTTTTCCACAGAGGGCTATCTGGTGTTGCCGGAGATCTTTCCCCCCGAGCTCATCGACAAGTTGCACAGCAGCTTTCTGGCCACCTACAGCCGCTACTGCACCCACGAGCACCACGCCGATGCCCTGTTAGTGGGCAATAGACGGGTGATGGTAACGGTTCGCCTGGAGGGCCCCTTCAACGATCCCCTCATCTATGCCCATCCTCTGATCTTGCCCATCCTGAAGCGGATTTTGGGGCCGGAGTTGATCTTGAGCGGGCTGGGGGCGGTGGTCTCTCTGCCGGGATCCGCCGATCAACAAGTTCACCGGGATCTGTCTCATCTGTTTGGCGACGAGACCTTGGATGCGATCATTCCTTGCTATGCCCTGAATTTGCTCATTCCTCTGGTGGAGGTCAACGAAGAGAACGGCATGACCCGTCTCTGGCCCGGCAGCCATGTAGTCTTCGATGCCCACTATACCGAGCTGGCCCAGCAGATGCCCTTTGTCGATCCGCCCCTGGCCAAGGGATCCTGCCTCCTGTTCGACTACCGCCTGATTCATCTGGGTCGGGCCAATCGCTCGCCCGCTCCCCGTCCCCTTCTCTACAACACCTACAGCCGCGCTTGGTTTCGGGATCCCATCAATTACACTCAGCAACCTCCCCTGGTGATCCCGGCCCAAGAGAAAGAGCGGATCCCAGCGGAGCACCAAAACCTATTCGTGACGGCACAGATTGTGTAGATGGCCCGGAACTGCGAGCTGACCGAAAACTCGGCGGCTCAGGCCCCGGCATTTATGCCTAGGGATAAGCTACCGTCTCCTGATAGGATGTGAGTATCGCTCCACCCATTTATAGAAAGGTTCAGTGCTGAAGGTGAAGTAGAAGTATCTGGGGTGTTTCCACATCCCAGTAGCTGATGCGTTCGCCTTGGCGGCGCGAAGCGCTTTGGCGTCCCCCACGGTGCTGCGGTATAAGCCACATGCTCGGTGTAGCTCAGTCAGTGGGAGTTGTTTTGCTGGCTGAGAACGGATCCTCTGGCTTTAGCCGTGGGGAGAACGTCAACCTCTCCTCTTGTTTGAGGAATCCGGTCAGCTAGACCGCCGAGAAGCGACGCCCTCTATGTATCAGCATGAGGGTCAGGATGAAAGGCGGAAACCCTTGCTATGGTAAACACAGAGCGGTGGGGCATCCCGTTCTTAAAGCTCAGGAAATGTCCTTAACAGGAGTCACTGAGAAGCTCGTACTCTTTCGCTTTAGCGGCGCGGAGCGCTTTGCATCAGCATGAGTGCGGGAGTATGTCACGATGTCTCAGAATGGGGGTGGTTATCCCCGTTATTGCAGTTTGATTGCGCATCCCACCATGAGCGAAAAGATCCCTCAAGATCCCTCCTTGCCGGAAGTGGCGGCTGAGATGGCCTTTGCTGCGGAGCCCAGCATAGCAGAAGGAGCTGCTTCAGAAGAAGCCGCCCCAGACTCGGATCCCGGCAAGGGATCCCCTGGCACCGGCGGGTCGAATGCGCAGCGTGTCCGTCAACTGCTGGGCATGAAAGGAGCAGAGGTGGAGTCTCGCTCCATTTGGCAGTTGCACTTGCAACTGATGAAGCCTGTCACCTGGATCCCTTTGGTGTGGGGTCTGATTCCGGGGGCGGCATCTTCCGGTCACTTCACCTGGACTTGGGAGAATGTGGCTCTCATTTTGGTGGGCATGATCCTGGCAGGCCCCCTGATGACGGGCTATACCCAAACGGTGAACGAATACTACGACCGCGAGATCGACGCCATCAACGAGCCCTACCGCCCGATCCCTTCGGGGGCCATCTCTCTGCAGCGGGTGGTTATCCAAATCTGGGTGCTGCTGATCTTGGGGTTGGGCTTGGCCTACGCTCTGGACTGGTACACCGGCCATGACTTCCCGGTGATCACCTGCATTGCCTTGGCGGGAGCCCTCATTGCCTACATTTACTCGGCGCCCCCCCTGAAGCTCAAGCGCAACGGCTGGCTGGGCAACTATGCCCTTGGTGCCAGCTACATCGCCCTGCCCTGGTGGACAGGCCACGCCTTGTTCGGCGAGCTAAACTGGACGGTCTGCATCCTGACGCTGATCTACAGCTTGGCCGGGCTGGGGATTGCCGTGGTCAACGATTTCAAAAGCATCGAAGGGGACAGGCAGTTTGGCTTGGCCTCTTTGCCGGTGATGTTTGGGGCGATGGGGGCTGCTTGGATCTCGGTGCTGATGATCGACCTATTTCAGTTCGGCATGGCCTCGTTTTTGCTGGGGGCGGGCCTAAAACGTTACGCGGCCCTTTTGGTGCTGCTGATCATCCCGCAAATAACCTTCCAAGATATGTACCTCCTGCGGGATCCTTTGAACAACGATGTGAAATACCAAGCCAGCGCGCAGCCCTTTTTGGTGTTGGGCATGTTGGTGGTCGGGCTGGCGTTGGGCCGCTCGGGGCTGTGGTAGTCGAGCCGACGGCAAAGTGCCCATCTTGGCAACAGAGGTGACGGCTTCCGCCCTGGGTTCGGCCCGACATCTGGGCCAAGATCAAGTCAAGATCAAGTCAAGATCAAGTTAAGTTGAGCCAGAGATCCATCCCCTGCAAGGATCGTTGGCGGATCCCTGGAAGCTGTCATGGCCCTTGGCAAAAGGAGATGTCCGATGAACCCGCTTTTCCCCTTCAAACTCGGCCTAAGCCTGGCTTTGCTCTTGGGGCCGCTGGCCGTCTCTCCCGCCCAAGCGCAGCGGATCGTCATCGACGGGCGGGGGATCGTGGTAGAACCCAGCACAGGTGGCTCGGTGATCCTCAATCCCGACCAGCCGGTCTTTTCTCCAATCTTGCCCTCTGCAGTTCCTTTTTCCATCGATGAAGAAGGCAAGATCGTCTCTGCCCCTGGCTACCGCTGCAGTGCGGCTACTGCTGCCGACAACTCCCCCATCATCTGTCGCTCCCAGTTCAACCGCAACGACGTGGTGGTGTATGAGCGGGACGGCCAATCCAACACCTTCCTTGTGAACATCGACAACACGGTGACCCGGCCCTCCGGCAGTGGGCTGCGGATTGTGCCCAACCCTGAACCGGCGACTCCCTCGGGTAGCGGCCTGCGCATCATCCTAGACTGAGGGCAGGGATCCCTTCACCTCTTGTCCAGTTGCAACCGCAGCATTTGCTCTGCATCCTAGAGAGCATGCCTCTAACCCCCAAAACCCTGAACTTTGCTGAATTTACTGAGCTTTAGGCGGTTTGGCAAAAGTCATTGAGAGGGATATAGTAGACCAAGTTTCCCCCTGATCCTTGAGTCCACCGCAACGGTTGCCGGGAAGTGAAGGGGGAAAGCGCTCGGGGGGTATTCCTCAGGGCTTTGCGGGATACCGCCTTCCTGTTTGGACTCCGTCCCGCTGACGCGAACAGAGATAGGCAGGATGCGATCGCTTCTTTCCTGAACTATGTTCAGGAGAGTTCAGCGTGAATGTATCAGGTTTGGCGAAGAAATAGCCCTGGCCATACTCGCAGTTCAACAGCCTCATTGGTGCAGTCGCTGTAGGGTTTCGATCCCCTCGGCAGTGACATCCATTCCCAGGCTGCGGGCCAAGGTGATGATCAGGCAATGGTCTCGGCATTTTCTTCATTCGGCCCCCAGCGCGAGATGAAGGAGCGATCGATTTTCAGGCCATTTTTTCAGGCCATTGATGAGGTAATCCTGCAGGCCCCTGAGAGAGGAGTAGCCTGGGCCGAAGATCAAAACCCCCGCAATTGCGCCAGTTGCTCTGCCGCTAGAAACCGTAGCCTATTTTGCGGTCTAAGGAGATCTTTCGGTGCTGGGGTGGTATTGTTGCCGTCTTTCTTCCAATTCCATCAGGATCTGCTGATGACGCTGCCGGGTGATTGGGTAGAACCACACCAGCAAGATCCCGCCGATCAAAGCCACTCCCGGTAAGGGGCCAATGGCAATGCGGATGGCCAACAAAGCCGATTCCGGCTGGATGGGCAGGGCCTCTCCGGCCACCGAAGGCACAAAGCCGGCCCAATCCAGAGCTTGCCCCACGAAAAACAGTCCCAGCGCCAGGCCCACCTTTTGTAAGAAGACCATAAAAGCGTAGAAGATCCCCTCCCGCCGCTCCCCGGTTTGTAGTTCATCCAGATCGATCACATCCGGCAACATGGACCAAGGGCCGAGATAGGCCGTAGCAGAAACCCCAATGCCGGCCAACAGAGCCAGCCCAATCATGATCCCTTGCTGGCCGGGCTGGAGGAAAAACAGGCCCGCCTGCGAGATCAGCCAAAACCCCGCCCCGATAAGGTACATGGTGCGCTTGCCCAGATGGGTGCTCAGTTGGGTCCAGCCAAACAGCGTCAGCACTGCGATCCCCTGTACCGCCAGTACCACCAGGGAAATCCACACCTCCGGCAGGCCCATCCAGAAGACGATGAAGTAGGGGATGATCGTGGCCGTGAACTGAAACGCCAGCCAAGAACACAGGTAGATGCCGCTGACAAACAGGTAGGGGCGGTTGCTGAAGGCCACCCGCAGTTGTTGAACCAGGGGCATGGGATCCCGTTGGAATTGATACCGTTCTCGCACCCCCCAAAAGCAGATCAGCAAGGGCACAGCCGAGATCACTCCAAAACAGGCTCCCGCCAGCAGGTGGCCGGCAGCCCGATCCGGCAGCAAGTTGACCAGCAGGGGAAAGGTGACCACCGCAACCATACTGCCCCCTACAGAGAAGGCAAAGCGGAATTGGTTGAGCTGGGTGCGCTCGTCGTAATCCTGGGTCAGCTCCGCGGTCAGAGAGGCATAGGGGATATTGGCCGCCGAGTAGAAGGTATTGAACAGCAGCGACACCAGTAGGTAGTAGGCGAAAAGGGGGCCAATACGACCGGGAAAAGGGATCCACCACTGGGCCAGGAACGTGAGGCCGAAGGGGAGGGCGGAAAACAGCAACCAGGGACGGCGACGGCCCCAACGACTGCGGGTACGGTCGCTGAGAATGCCGATGATGGGATCGTTGATGGCATCCCAAAAGCGAGTGATGGCGTAGATGCTGCCGGCTAGGCCTGCCGACATGCCAACGGTATTGGTGAGAAAGGGCAGCAAGAAAAAGATGAGGATGTTAGCTGTCATGCCTGTGCCCAGATCCCCCACCCCGTAGGCCAGCTTCGTCCACAGGCTGAGTCGTTGTCTGGTCATCATGTCCCCCTGGAATGCCAGGATCGCAGTGTACGGGGTAGGTGGAGATTTCTTTGGGGATCCCTGAAAGAGCAGATCAAAGTTCGGGGTCTTCTCCCAGCTCTCGTAGCCGCTGGGCCAGTCGTTCGGCTCGGGAGCGTTCTAGGTCTGCCCGCTGCCGTTCCAATTCTGCCCGTTGCCGCTCCAATTCTGCTCCCGTAGGCAACAATTGCCCTGCCCTATCGTACCAGCGCACCCAAAAGCGTTCTCGCCCCTCGTAGGATCCCCACCACCGACCGATACTCAAGTCCAAATCGGGCAACAGAATTGGGGGATGTTCTCCAGCGCCTGAGCCGGGGAGCAGCTCATAGTGTCCGCCCTGGAGTTGATAAACATTCAGCTCATCGGTCTCTAGCTCGAAGGTGACGTAGTAGGGGATCCGCAGCCGCCTTTCGTAGAGCTGGAATTTGGCTTGTCCGGGTTTTTCTTCCCCCTGGTCGTTGCAGATGATCTCCAAGATGAGAATAGGCAAGATATTCCCTTCATCCCAAACCACATAACTTTTGCGGGCAGTGCCATCCCGCCAACGGGGAACCCCCAGCACCAGAAACAAATCTGGAAAAATGACCTGCCGGGGTAGGGCGTAGTAAAGGCCCATATTGCAAGCCACAAAAAAGTCTTGCCGATCTGACCAGTGCAGCAGCAGCGGTTCCCGGAGGAGGGGGTATTGGCGGCCTTGATCCTCGTTGTCCAAGGGGGTGTCGTCTGTATCGGGCAAGTCGTGCTGGGTGGGCCAGCGATAGGGGGTAATGGTCATGGCCGGGCAGGAGCAGTATGCCTCCACTGTAGCGAATGGGTTAGGACTGCATTTGGCTCATGGCTTCTAGATCCAGCACTTCCGCCACCTGCTCTGGGGTCATGAGGTTGCGCTCCAAAACAATCTGTCGAATGGGCTGGCCGGTTTCCAGAGAAGCCTTGGCCACCTCTGCCGCTTGTAAGTAGCCGATGTAGGGGTTGAGAGCAGTCACCAAAGCCAGCGTCCCTTCCGCGTAGCCGCGGCATCGCTGCGGTTGGGGGGTGATGCCTTGAATGCAGCGCTCGGTGAAGACCCGCAGGCTGTTGTTTAGGATCTGTAGGCTGTGCAGGAGGTCATAAGCAATGAGGGGCATCATCACGTTCAGCTCAAATTGCCCCGCCTGAGCACAGAGGGTGATGGCGGTATCCAGCCCGATCACCTGAAAGCAGACCATGTTCAGCATCTCGGCCATTACCGGGTTATACTTTCCGGGCATGATGGAAGAGCCGGGCTGAACCGGGGGGAGTTGGATCTCCTTGAGGCCGGTCTTGGGGCCGGAATCCATCAGCCGCAGGTCGTTGGCCAACTTGATGCCATCTTGGGCCAAGTTGCGCAGGGATCCCGACAGATGCACAAAGGGGGCCATGCTCTGCATCGCCGCCATCAGGTGGGGGGCAGGGGTCAGGGGTAGCTGAGTATATTCCGCCAGCCGTTGCACCACCCGCTGCCGATACTGGGGATGGGTGTTGAGGCCGGTGCCGACAGCGCTTCCCCCCAACCCCAAGCTGCACAGGGCCTGGCTGGCCTCCTCGATCCACCGACGGTGTTGGGCAAAGATGGCCGCGTAGGCGCCAAAGCTGTCCCCCAGCCGCACCGGCACCGCATCCTGCAAATGGGTGCGACCGGCCTTGAGGATCCCGTGAAAGTCTTTTGCCTTCTGCTCGAGGGCTGCCACCAAATTGTCTAGAGTGCCCAGCAGATCCCGCCGCACCCGCAGCAGGGCAGCCAGGCGAATGGCGGTAGGAATGACATCGTTGGTGGATTGGCCGTAGTTGACGTGATCGTTGGGGCTGACCCGCTGGTAGCAGCCTTTGGGCTCCCCCAGGATCTCCAAGGCGCGGTTGGCCAACACTTCGTTGACATTCATGTGGTGAGAGGTGCCTGCCCCTGCTTGGTAGATATCCACCACAAATTGATCCCGCAGGGATCCCTGTAGGATCTCATCCGCCGCCTGCACAATCGCCTTGGCCACCTCTGCCGGAATGCACCCCAACTCTCCATTGACCTCTGCCGCCGCTTTTTTGATCAGCACGCAGGCTTCTACATACTCCGGCAGGGGCTTGAGGCCGCTGATGGGAAAGTTCTCTAGGGCGCGGACGGTTTGAATGCCGTAATAAACCGACTGCGGCAGTTGCCGCTCCCCCATCGAGTCCCGCTCGCTGCGTACCTCGGCCAAGGCGTTCTCCTCTCCCGTTTGCGGATCCCTGGGCTAACTTCCGGTAGTCCCCTCCGAGGGTGTCTCGAGGGCCGGGGATCCTTTCTGTAAGTTCTGTAAAGTGGCCAGCAACTGTTGGCCGAGGCGCTCGTTGTTCTCGGCCAAGACCAACACCATGGCCGCACAGGCCAGGTGCACCCCTGCTCGAAATTCCGCCGAAGACTTGTACTGGATCAGCGCCTCGCTATCTCCTTCCCGCGGGCTCAGGATGAGCTGAACCGACTTTTGGGCCAACTCTGTCAGTTCCCGTTCCGTTAAACCGAGCTGCACCGCTTCTGCCCTCCCTGCTGGCCGACAAACAACCTTTGATCCCATCAGGATCGCCACTTTGGTATCCTACCGCGGTTGTTGCCCCAATCTGGCAGGATCCCCAAGTGAGCGGGCCTTGACAACTCTTGATAGCTCTAGAAGGAGGTAGAAAATGCCGGTTAGTATAGGTGCAGCATGCCTTAGCCTGCGGGCCGATAGCCGACTTTGATTGGATAAGTTCAAATCCACGGGTCGGCACTGCTCCTAGGGGGCTTGCTTCTACTTAGCATGGGTTTTGTGCTGTTCATTTCGTTCAGAGAGGAAAACTTGACCGTAGAGCGTCCACTTGACCGCTTCCCCCGCAAGCAGCGTGCAGAGCTGCCGGCCATCAACGAGCGCATCCGCTTCCCCAAAATCCGCCTCATCGATACCGACGGCACCCAGTTGGGGATCATGAGCCCGCGCGAGGCCCTGCGCCTGGCAGAAGAAAAAGATCTGGACTTGGTCTTGGTGAGCGAAAAGGCCGATCCGCCCGTCTGCCGCATCATGGACTACGGCAAGTTCAAGTTTGAGAAGGAGAAAAAAGAACGGGAGGCCCGCAAGAAGCAACACACCGCCGAGATCAAGGAAGTGAAGTTTCGCTACAACATCGGCGAGCACGATTACCATGTCCGCCTGCGCAGCGCCCAGCAGTTCTTGGGGGATGGAGACAAGGTGAAAGCCACCGTGATGTTCCGCGGTCGCGAGGCCCAGCACGCCGAGCTGGGGGAAGAATTGCTGCAGCGCTTGTTCAAAGACCTGGAGGGCGTGGCGGAAATGCAGCAGCCTCCCCAAAAGGAAGGGCGAAACATCACGATGATTCTCTCTCCCAAAAAATCGGTCTGAGGAGGGATCCCACCTATGCCCCTTGCGGTTGGGGATCCCGCTCCTGAGTTCACCTTGCCCGATGCCGAGGGCAATCTCATCAGCTTGAGCCAGTTGCGGGGCCAGCGGGTGGTGCTCTACTTCTACCCACGAGACAACACTCCCGGCTGCACCCGAGAAGCCTGTGGCTTTCGGGATGCCTACGCCGATTATCAGGCGCAAGGGATCCGCATTTTGGGGGTGAGCGCCGACGATGCCCGCTCCCACCAGAAATTTGCCCAGAAGTTCCGGCTCCCTTTTCCGTTGTTGGTGGATGAAGGAGGCAAGGTGGCCAGTGCTTATGGCGTCTTTGGCCCGAAGAAGTTTATGGGCAAAGAGTACAACGGCATTCACCGCACCACGTTTGTGATCGATCCGGAGGGGAAGATCGAGGCCATCATCACCAAGATCAACGTGGAAACCCACGCGGCGGAGCTGCTCAAGCAATTGACTGGTTCATAGCTTCCCGGCTGGGAAGAAACTGGCCATTCGCCAAAAGCGGCGATTCTGGGAGGAGATTTCCATGCTAGGGATAAAGGTGCTGAGATTTCCCTTGGGCTGGGGCCGTGTCCCGACGCAGCCGTACCCTCAAGTCGATTCACGATAGCTACCAAATGTTGGGTTTGGCCGGCCAAGGGCAGTATGGGCGCGTGTTCTGTGCCCGTCCCCACCAGGGGGGAGAGCTGGTGGCCCTGAAGGAGCTGCAGGCGGAGCGCTTTCCCACCCAAAATCTGCTGCGGGAGCTGCGCCATCTGCTCACCCTGAACCACCCCAACATCACCCGCTGCTATGCCCTCGAACATGCCCGCGAGGGTCGCTACCTGGTGTTGGAGTACTGCGAGGGGGGCACTCTGCGGGAGCTGATCAACCAGGTGGAACAGGGGCTGTGGCTGCCGGTCAAACAGGTTTTGGGCTTTGTGGATCAGATTTTGGCCGGGTTGGAGCATGCCCATTGCCAGGGGGTGATCCACTGCGATGTCAAGCCCGAGAACATCCTGCTCAAGCCCACGCCCCAAGGCTGGCAACTGAAGTTGACGGATTTTGGCATCGCCCGTCGCCTGCAGCCTGCTGCCGGCGAGATCACCGCCACCGGATCCCCTGCCTACATGGCCCCGGAGCGGTTTTATGGCCAGTTCAGTCCCGCTTCCGATCTCTACGCGGTGGGGATCATCCTGGTGGAGCTGCTGACGGGCCGACGGCCTTTTTCCGGATCTCCCGGCCAGTTGATGCACGCCCACCTCAACCAGCCGTTTGTCTGTCCAGAAGGGATCCCTGCCCCGCTGCGGGAGGTGCTGGAGATAGCCCTACGCAAGTTGCCCTCGCGGCGGTTCCGCACTGCTGCCCAAATGCGGTCGGCCTTGGCGGTGTTTGCCCAAGAGTGGCAAGAGCCGGCCAGTTGTTGGGTTGGCCCTCGCCTGCCCAGGTGGCCGCCCCCTGGGGTGCAGGTTTGGGATCTGCCGGATCCGGGCTCTGTTGACGCTGGCGGGATGGAGTTCCTGGCCGAGCAAAAGTTCTGCATCTGCGAGGATCCCAGCGGCTCCAGATCCCCGCTGCTGTTGCGGGTGACCCCCCAGAGGCTGGAATGGCTGGAGCTCCAGAACCTTGCCCTGGGATCCCCTGCTTTGGCCCGTTTTTCCCTGGACGAGCCAATTCGGGCGGTGCTGCCCTTGAACACCTTCCCGGAAGCCCTGGCTTTCTCCCGAAGCAGCCTTTTGCACCTCAGCCCCAGCCGCATCCGCACCTTGCTCAGCTTTGAGGAGGATTGGCAGGCCACCTGGCTGGCAGAGCGACAGGAGCTGGTCTGGGCCACCGCCCAAGAGTTGGGGGCCGTACAATGGCAGCCGGCCACGTCGACAGGAACACAGCCTTTCCCCGATTCCCGCTGTTATTTCCGCTGGCCTTGGCAGGGATCCCTGTCCCGCTTGCTGGCCCTCTCGGAGCATCTGGTTTTGTTGACAGGTGTGGGGCAGCAGTGGGTGGAGATGAGCCTCTTGCCCTATCCCAAGGGACACCATCCCACTGTCGCGACCGGTTGGTCTCTGCAGACGGGATCCCAGCCCATTCGCTATCGCCTGCCCTTGGATCCCGAAGGGATGGTGATCAGCCTGGGGGAACGGTTGCTCTTCGCGGCAACAGATGGGGGCAAGGAAGGCCAGCAGGATTTCTGCCCCTATCTCGACTCGGTGCAGGTGAATCCGCTGCGGGTGCGCCGCTGGTTTTTGAAAGGTTGGCCTGTCCAGATGGCCAAGGCTCCTTGGGGAGTGCTGCTGTTGTGTCGAGATGGGGAACAATCCACTTCCCTCTGGCTGTATGGTGAAAAAGGGGATCCCCTGGCCCAGATGGCCGTGCCTGACGGCTCACAGGTGTTGCAAGTGGGCCAAAGAGGCAAGGTTTGGCTGCAAGTGCCCAAAGCAGAAAAGCCCCCCCAGTTCCAGCTTTGGCAATTGGATCTGAACCGCTTGCCGGTGAGCGGACAGCCTTCCCAGGTGATGCTGTGCAATCCAGCGATCTAGAGTTGCGCCAAGAACTCCGTCCCGCTGTCGCGGCCGGACTTGGGCAGAACTTTAAGATCACTTTAAAATCGAGCTTGGCGAGATGCCCGGCCAGATCTGCTGGGCTGCTGCATAGGGCAGCGGGGATTTGTCGAGCCTGTTGGAAAGGAAGCCTTGCCATGAGTCAGTATCTGCCGGAACCTGCTGCTGTGGAGGAGGATCCCAGCTTGTTGGTAGAGCGGCTGCGCCGCAAAGAGGGCCGGTGGCTGGATTGGGCCAAGGCCTGTCAAGCTTTGCAACGACAGAAAATGACTCCCCAGGCCATCTTCGAGGCAACCGGGTTTGAGCCCATTCACCAAAACCAGATCCTTGTTGCGGCCCAAGTTTACGAAGGGATGGCCAAAGCAGGAGCCAGCCCAGAAGTTCTGGAGCATTTTGCCCACAAAGGTAGCGATATCCTCTACGAGTTGCGCATTCTCTCCCCACAGGATCGGGTTCGGGTGGCGGAATTTATCTTCAGTCGCCATTTGCATGCCGCTGATGCTCATGAGATCGCCCGCGCCGTGAAAAATTATGCCCAGCTCCAACAGCTCCCGGAAGGGTTTACGGATCACCCCGGCGATGCGGTGGCCTATCAAGCCTGGCGGACGGCCCAGCAAACCCGCGATCTGCAGGAGCGAACTCGGGCTATCGGTCGAGCGTTTCAGTATGTCCACAGTGATACAGCCCGCCGACAGGTGGAGCAGCTCTTGTCCACGATTGCCACCAGCTCCCGCCCCCAACGCAGCGTTTTGCCCAAGCTGTCCGTGTTTCGCTTGGAAGAAGATCTGCCGCGACTGCTGCCGGTGGCCGGATCCCTGCCTCTTGCAACTGCCGCCTGGGAAGGGATCCCCTCCAGCCAGCCCCAAGGGCCCTTTGGCTGGGTTAACAGCCCGACGGAGCAAACTTGGATGGCCTTGCCCGCTTGGCCGGTGATTCAAAAGGCCGGGGATCCGGTGATCCTCCAGGTGGAAAACAGGCTTTTGGGATCCCTATTGGGCTTGCCGGTGCCCGCCGGCGAAGAGCAGGATCCGGTCTTGCTGGTGGTCGATCGCGCCATTCGGGTTTGGGAGGGAGATCAGATGGCAGGATTTTTCCTGGTGGATCAGGCCGGATCCCTGGCGGTGGAGTGGATAGAAGACTCGCCCTCCTCTCCCCTGTTGGGCCAGGTGCTGATGGCAGTGCGCCCCCCGCGGGTTTTCGTTGGCGCTGGCGGTGCGGAGCACTTTGAGGCGCTGGCCCAGGATCTCTGGCAGTTGGAGGAATAGGCATGGGGATCCCAGCCGTTTCCCCATTGGCGCCAGTGGTGCGGAGCACCGAGCTTGAACGGCCTCAATTGAGCAAAGCCAAGTTATCCCGATGGACGGCAGTATCAACCCCTTCGTAGCCCAGGATGTGAGGGATCTCGGCAGTTTTTTTGCCCTTGATCTGCCGCAGCTCCTCGGCGCTGTAGTTCACCAGGCCCCGCGCCACCTCCTGACCGCTGGGATCGCACAAGCGCACGGCGGCCCCCGCCTCAAAGTCTCCAGAAATGGCTGTGATCCCTGCCGGCAGCAGCGAGCGCCCCTGCTGGCACACCGCTCGTACCGCCCCCTCATCCAACGTCAGGGATCCCTCGGGGATAAGGCCGTAGGCAATCCATCGCTTGCGGGCGCTGGCGGGCTGGGGAGCCGGATCAAAGCGGGTGCCGATGGCCTCGCCGGCCAGAATGGCCGGAATTTGCTCAGGCCGTTTGCCATTGGTAATCACCACCGTTACCCCTGCGGCTGTAGCAATTTGAGCAGCGGTCAGCTTGGTGGCCATGCCGCCGGTGCCCCAGCCGCTTTTCCCCTGGGCTTCGGCCTTCACCTGTAGCGGGATCCCGGGCAACACCCGCTCAATGGGCTGGGCAGAGGGATCTCGGTTGGGGTCAGCCGAATAGAGCTTGTCCACATCGGTGAGCAGGATAAGCCACTTGGCCTGCACCATGCTGGCCACTAACGCCGAAAGCGAGTCGTTATCGCCGAATTTCAGCTCCTCCACTGCCACCGTGTCGTTTTCATTGACGATGGGAATAACCCCCATCTGCAGCAGTTGGGCAAAAGTGCGATTGGCGTTCACGTAGCGGCTGCGCTCCACCAGATCGCCACGGGTGAGCAGCACTTGGGCAATCGGCTGGTTCAGAGCCGAGAAGAGGTCATCGTAAAGGCGGATCAGCCGCCCCTGTCCCACCGCAGCCACCGCCTGCTTTTCGGCAATGGCCGTCGGTCGTTGCCGCCAGCCAAGGCGAGCACAGCCCACCCCCACCGCCCCGGAGGAGACCAAGATCACCGCGTATCCCTGCCGGCGCAGGTGAGTCAGCACCTCCACCAGCGGCCCCAATACGGAAAGACGCAACGAGCCGGTCTGAGTATCTGTCAGGCTAGAGGTGCCGATCTTCACCACCACCGTCACGTCTGTTGTTGCCATCGCCTCCCTCAACCCATCTTCCCACCCATCTATTCACCATAGCGGAGCCAAGATGCGGCTGTATTGGTCGTCGCTTGCCCTCAGGGTCACCACAGGCGAGAATAGAACAGAGAAAGCCGTCCTCAAGCTCACCTTTTTTTGTCTGCCTGTGAATCCTGTTCGCACCCTCTCCGCCACCAAAGCGGCCTTTTTCAGCGCCTACCCTCGCCCGATCAACGCCGTCTATCGCCGGGTGGTGGAGGAGTTGTTGGTCGAGCTGCACCTGACCACCGTCAACAGCACCTTCATCTACGATCCGTTTTTTGCCTTGGGGATGGTCACCCTCTACGACGGGCTGATGGAAGCCTACCAACCCCCCGAACAGCGAGAAGCCATTTTCAACGCCCTCTGTAAGGCTTTGCACCTCAAGCCGGAGGTGTTGCGCAAGAATGCCCGCGATCTGCTGGAGTTGATGCGCAGCGGGGATCCCCGTCAGAGACTGGATCTCCTTTGCCTCAAGCCAGAGGCGGAAGATGTGGGCGGGTTGAAAGCCATTTTGGAGCGCATGACTCAGCCGCCCTATGCCTACAGCCGGGTCTTGGCTGTTGGCCTTTATACAGCCTATGAAGCCGTGGCCAAGTCCCTTTACAAAGAAGCGGAAGAGCGCACCCGCCGCTTTTTGGAGGATGTGGTGGGCAAGCTGCCCTTTTCGGCAGAGCGGGTGAAAAAGGATCTGGAGCTCTATCGGAGTAGTTTGGATCGCATGAAGCAGGCGCGGGCTGTGGTCGAGGAGATGGTGAAAGCCGCCCGACGCCAGCAGGAACGCCGCCAATCCGCCGCCTCTTTGCCCGAGACTTCCCTTGCCGACCCGAGCGAGCCCAGCAGCTAAAGGCAGGCCCTAAGCCAAATACCGAGCCCAGGTTTCCACCACCTCGGGGGATCCATACCAGCGCCGTCCACCCCGACCGGAATGGTAACAGTCGGGCAGGGTGAGATTGACAGCCCCCTGCAAGTGGGCAGCCTCGATGGGGATAATGCCATCGCCCCACAATTCCCCCTGTCCAGCCGTGAGCCAATAGCTGTTGTAGGCCAGCCAAGCCAGATAATCCTCCTGTCGCCACAGGGATCCCAGGCCCAAGCGCCGCCCCTGAATGGCTCTGCCCGCCACGCACACATAGTTCACCTCGGGCCAAAAGGCCCCCGGATAGTGGGTGTTGACAAAGTCCAAATTGCGCTTCGTCCAGCGCTCCCGGCTGATGTGAGGGGATCCCAGGCTGATCAGCGTAGCGACGTGCTCCCGCCCCTGCCACACCTGTCCCCCGTAAGGCACGGATCCCAGGTAGATGCGGGCAATCCAGCCGCCGGCGGAGTGGGCCACCAGGTTAACCCGGTCAACCCCAAACTCAGCGCAGGTCTTTTGGATGGCCTCTCGCAGCGCCCACAGGATGGGAGTGACGGGCCTTCCCCCCAGCGTGGGAAACCAACTGCGCACCCGTAACGGCACCACCCGTGCCGCATAGCCGCGGGCTTCCAGCTCTTGACGCAAGGGCTCATACTCCGACGCGCCCGCCAGATAACCGGGCAAAATCACCAGAGGAGCCATACGCTAGCGGGGATACCAGAACATGCCTTTGATCCCCTCGGGGTCGGGGGTGAAGCCCAGCCGCTCGTAAAAGCTGACCACCCCTTGATCGGCAAAAAGGGTGATGTTGCTGATGTCTTGGGCGCGCAGCTCTTGGATCACCTTTTCCATCAGCCGCTTGCCCAGACCCTTGCCCTGGAAATCGGGATGAACCACCACGTCCCAAATGGTGGCATTGAAGGCGTGGTCGGACGTTGCCCGGGCAAAGCCGATGAGGCGACGATAGCTGCCCCGCTGCTGCCACATCGACACCACCAAAAAGCTGTGCTGCAGGGCTTTTCTCACCTTGGGAATGGGACGACGCGACCATCCCACCGCATCGCAGAGCTCCTCCAGCTCGTACAGATCCAAGTTGGGATCCAAGCTGAACAGGATGGACTCGCCCTGTACCGCCACCACTTCCTGACGGTCGCGACTGCGCTGCGCGGCAACATGACCAGCTTTGGCCGTCGTTTTTTGCGCCAACTCTTTCGTCGAAGCGGCCCCTGCTGCCCCGAACAGGCCCTTCCAAAAGCTCATCGGATGTCTTCGTGGAGTGAAAGCCCCCATCTGATCAGGTAGGCGTGTCCTCAGTATAGCCAGGATTGGCAGCGGGAATAGCTGAATCTGCATAGGTGCTTCCGCGCAGGCTTGGGACAGGTCTTTATCGGAAACTGAGAGTGGAAAGTCTGGGCGCTAAAAAGTCTATGGCTCCTCCCGGCACCGGCACTCTCGTCAATACCCTCGCCATCTTGGCGGGGAGCGGCCTTGGTTGGGGAGTAGGTAGCCGCCTGCCCCAGCGAATGAGCCAAACCCTTTTGCAAGCCATGGGATCCCTGGTGCTGGTCTTAGGGATCCAAATGGCCCTCACCCTCGGCAGTGCCGCCCAAGCGGTAACGGTTTTGGTTGCTCTGATGTCAGGAGCTGTGCTGGGGGAGTGGATTGACATCGAGGCTGCTTTTGAGCGGATTGGCCAGGCCCTGGAAAAGCAGGTAAGCCGTTGGCTGGGCCCCAACCCGATTACCCGTGCCTTCGTCACCACCAGCATCCTGTTTGTGGTCGGCCCCATGACCCTGCTGGGATCCATCCAGGATGGATTGGGGGATCCCTCGCTGTTGTTGGTGAAAGCCGCTTTGGACGGGATCGCCACCCTCGCCTTCACCGCCAGCCTTGGCTGGGGCACCCTATTTTCTGCGGTGCCGGTGCTCCTGGTTCAGGGGGGAGTGGCTTTGTTGGCGCGGCAGTTGCAGCCTCTGTTGCGCCCAGACCTGATCGCCGCCTTGGAGGCCACCGGTGGGATCCTGATCTTGGGCATTGGCCTCAACCTGCTCGGCCTGGCCCGCCTGCGGGTGGCCAACTTGCTACCGGCTTTGGTGATCGTGGAGCTGCTGGTGGGGTTTTTCCCCGTTTGGGATCTCCACTTCTAGGTTTCCAGGTCGGTTGGGAGGTAGAAAGGGTCAGAAACCGCTTAATGGCCGGCGGTTAACTGGGATCCAATCTCTGATGACCCCCGATAGTCTGAAAGAGCTACTCAACCACACCACCAGAGAACAGTTGGTGCAGGAAGCCCTACGAGCGGAACGTTCCAAAAGCTACTTGGCTTTTCAAATGCTTTCGAATTTGCTTTCTATGAATCCCCCCGAAGGGGGGACTTGCGGACAGCAGGCGTTGGGCAAGAGCGGTTGACTACCCCGCCGCTACAGGCAGCATAGTGCAAAGCCGCCCTGGAAGGACGGGGCTTTAAACCCAGTTTTTTGGTTAAGCTTGATGACGACTCTTTCCCAGGCATCAATGCCGGGGCTTGCACGCCAAACTCTCGGTGAAGCTTTTGCCAGTAATTTATAGGCAATTGCAAATCAGGATGCAACCAGCCCCCAGCAACTCAGTAGGCCAAGCCCATGCTGCGGGTGGTTTCGGGGCCAAGGTAGACCCGGATGCTCAGGAAGTCGGTAGGGCAAGCGGTTTCACAGCGTTTGCAGCCAACACAGTCTTCGGTGCGGGGGGCAGCCGCGATCATCCCAGCTTTGTTTTTTCCCTTCCAGGGCACCATCTCCAACACGTCGGTGGGACAAGCCCGCACACACTGAGTGCAGCCGATGCAGGTGTCGTAGATCTTGACCGAGTGAGCCATTAGCGTTCTCCAGTCGAGCAGGTTGAAAAGTTAAAAAAGGTTTACCGAATCGGCATGGCAGCAACATCGCTGCGCCAGTGCCCTCAGTGTACTGTAGTCCTGGGAAGCCTCCAAAATCTCCGATCCAAATGTTCAAACAAATTTACATCCGGTGGGGTCGTCCTCTGAGCTGATGGGAAGGTTGCTAGGGTTGGGCTAGGATCGGCCTGAAGATCACAGGACAAGGGATCCTGAACATGGGGCGTTCGGTGCAGGATTGGCGAAGGCAAACTCAGGACAATCTGCGTCGTCTGGGGCCGATTTTGCTGGAGATCTTCGAGGAGAACAGGCCTCGCCTGCGCCAATGGGATCAGCAGCTCACCGATTGGGTGCGCAGCCGCCGCTGGGGGGTGGATCCGTCTCTGCCCAAGGTGGCTATCTATGTCCTGGGCGCAGTGGTGATCCTGGCGATCCCACTTCTCACGTTTGTGGCTTTGGGGGCCTTTCTGACCTTTCTGGGTGTCCAAATTGTCCAAAAGTGGTCACAAGGGGATCCCGCTCGCCAAACTCAGCGCCGCTATCTGCGCAGTGCTGACGCGGATGATGATGACTTTGATCTGGATTGAGAAAGGGGCTGCGGGGAATGGGCGGGCTAACTGTCCGCCGACCGTTGGGGCTCCTGGGAGTCTTGCTGCATGCCCAAGCGTTGTTTGACCTGTCTGATCACCTTCTGGTGAGAGCGGTTTTCCAGCCTGTTCAGGCCGATGGCGCCGGCCAGGATCCCCAACTGCAAGGCCAAGCTGGGCAAGGTGGTGCTTAAGTCTCGCCCCGCCAGGGCCTGAAAGAAAAACACAAACGCCCCGATGGTGGCCGAGAAGCCCGCTGCCAGGTAGATGAAGCGCCGCAAGCTGCGATAGGGAGCGGCCAGCTCCGTCAAGAGCCTCACTTGCTCCGCTGAAGAGGGATCCCGGCGTTGCGACAGGGGCGATCTTGGCTTGGGATCGGAGTCTGCCATTGGCTACACCTCCTCAGGCAACAAGAGGGGCTCCCGACCGGAAACCCCCGCCAAAACGGCTTCGGCAGCGCGGCAGGCGGCCAGAATATCTCGCTCTTCCCCTCCCAAGTACACGCGGCCAAAGCTACCGAAAGGCATCACCTCCAGGATGTTGATCTGGGCAGATTTTTCTGCCTCGTTGGCAGCCAGGGGGGCATAGCCTGCCGGTTGCACCTCCAGGATGTAGAGGGTTTGGCCAGCCAGGAGCATTTGGCCACGGCGGGAACGGTTAATCAACTGGGTTTGGTGGGGATCGATGTTGCGGATGATCTGGCTGGAGATGATGCGGGGCTTGAGGCGCTCCTGTTCGCTCACCCCCAAGGCAGACAAAATGGCGCGGCCAGCCGTGCGGGTGTCCCCTTGGTTGCTGGAGTGTACCTCCAAAAGGCCGTAGAGCCGCTCCACCACCTGCAGCCCCGGCCTAACGGAAGTGGCCTTGAGCGCCACATCCATGACGCGGTTGATCTCAATGCCGGGGGAAATCTCGACCCACAAAGAAGTGTCCCCAGGCAGGGGCAAAAAGCCGTAGGCTACTGTGCCCAGATAAGCAGCATACTGGGGTTGCAGCCGATCCAAAAACACGTAACTGCGAAGGTCGATCCCCAAAAAAGTCCTCCCTTTGGGCTCGGTTGGATGGTGAGCTGATGTCGATCTATTCTTTACTATTCTTATTCTTCTCCAGCCTCATCGCAGCTCTTGGGTCCTTGGGCGGGCCGACCAACCTTCCAGCTCTACAGGTCACCCTGAGCCACCACCTTCACCGTTGTCAGGGCTTCCACGTCGATGGGCCCGCGCACGTGCAGCCGCTGGGTAGAAATGCCCAAAGACAGGTCGCGAAACGCTCCCAACGTGGGGATCCCAGCTCCCCGACCTGCTGAGAGGGGGGAAGTGTTGATGTGGATCAGGGCGGCATCCACCTCTTGGAGAAAGCGTTGGGCCGCCGATTGGCTATCGGTGAGGATCGTCTCCGATTGACGGCAACCATTTTTGTTGATCCAGGCGATCGCCTCCGTCAGGTCGGCAATGGGCTGCAGGCGCAGATGAGGTCGTTCTGTCGAGTCAAAGCCTTGCCCAAGCGGCTGGAGCTGCGGGAACTGTTCCAGAATGGAGGCGGCTGCCTGGATATCGATCCCGTGACCCAGCAAGTCCTCAATCAAGGCGGTCAGATGGTTGGTGGCCCAATCGGTGTGGATCAGCAGCCAGAGGGTGAGGGGCTGATAGATGGGGATCCCTTCTGAGCCGTACTGGGCCAGGGGATCCAACAAAGCCGATTTGACCAAGGGCCAAGGGGCAGTGCGATCCAGATAGATGTGGCCGTAGCCCAAATGGGTGGCCAGAGTCGGCACTTTGCTGGCCTGCAACAGGAACTCCACCCAGCCGGGGCGACCGCAGGGAATCACCAGGTCGAGGTAGCGGGTTTGCTGTAGCAACGGCAACAGTGGGGAATCTGCTTGGGGATCCGCCGTTTGGTCTTGGGCGGGCAAGGTTTGAATGGCTCCTTCCGGGATCCCGTGCTCGTAAGCCGTCTCTGCCAAGAGGTTGACCATGGCCTGGTGGGTTTTCTGGATGGGACCGCTGCTGGCCAAAATCACGCCGTTTCCCGCTTTTAAGCACATGCCAATGCCATTTAGGGCAAACTCGGGGTAGATTTCATAGACCAGAGCGATCAACCCCAATGGAACGCGGTAGCGGCCAATAAACAGGCCGTTCTCCTGGCGGTACCCCTTCTCCAGCTTGCCAATGGGATCCGGCTGCTGGGCCAGGAGAGTCAGCAACTGGGCGGATCGCTGTAGGCGCTCGGGGGTGAGCTTCAGGCCGTTGAGGATCCACTCCGGTACGGTTTGCTCGCGGCAACTTTCCAGGTCAAGGGTATTGGCTTCCAGCAGCAGATCGGAGCGCTCCAGCAAACACCGCGAGAGAGCCAGCAGGGCCTGGCGCTTGATTTGGCTGCTCAACCGCTGCAGTTGGGGTAGCAAACGGCGTACCTGTCGCAGAGTGGTACCTAAGTCAAAGTCTGAACCGAAATCTGTCACTTGAACTTCTCCCGCCTAGCCCATCAGAGACAGATCCGCCGCTTTCTCCAGACCACTGCTAACACTGCTAACAAGAAATGGTTGAATCCACAAGTGTCAGGGCTGCCGACTCTAGAAACCGGTTGCCGGATCAGATCTCGTAAGTCTCAGGGCCGCCGCAGCAGCAGGATCGCCGTTACCATCAGCAGCGTTAGCAACAAGCCGAGAATCATGAACCAACTGAGCAACTGGGTTTGGTTTGGGAAGAGCACTGCGCCGATGAACCCAACCGCCAAGACAATGCCCAAGCTGAGGGTGAGGCCCAAGAGCGCGGATCCCTGTAGGGTGTTTTCCCGCCGCAACACCCATTGGTAGCCGTTCCAGAACCACATTTTGCGGTAGGGATAGGAAACGGCCAGTTGCTCGATGTACAGGCGGTCGGGGGTGATGGCAAAAATATGCTGGCAACGGCTACACCCGAAGGCTTCGGTTAGGGTGATCAGGCGTAACTGACCTTGGTGGCAGCACGGGCAGGGGTAAATTTTGGTGGGCTCAAGGGTCTGAGCGACACGCGAGGCTGATTTTTGACGGGGAGACTTGCGGGGAGAAGAGAACGCCACAGCTCTCAGCCGGTGAGAAGTTGGGATCCCTCACATCCTATCTTCAGGAAAGCGGAGTCAAGCCACCCAGAGATGGTGGACGTAGCGCCAGGTGAGGATTTGGTTGAGGGCGAGGAAGATCAAAGCTAGAAGCCCGTAGCCCAGCTTCAGGATAGTGCCAAGATAGCCAAGCACCCTTTGGGGGATGAAGCTGAAATCGGTGTGTTTGGCCCAATGTACCAACGCCAACACCTGCAGGATGTGAACCGGCAGACAATAGCGGCTCATGCTTCGCTGGCCCAAGGGGCTCGTACCCGTCAGGGCAATGTAAAACATGGCCCAAGCAGCCAGATGAAATCCCAGCCGCTCCCGCCAACACTGGCTTCTACCTGCCATAACTCCTGCCGCATCCATTAAACCTGTAACAAGCAGGGATCCCAGGGTGGCAGACACAAACAGTTGGCTAAGAGCGTCAGCCCACAGCCCAGGGTCTTTCATCGGTGCAGAAAGAGAGAGTAAGCTTTGCCAGCGTTCGGCGGAAAGGACATATGTGCGAGCTTGGAAAATAGCTTGATAATTGGCTTTCACGCCGGTAAAGTAACGCTGCATTTCCAGGTAGAGATCCCAGCGTCCGAAGCGGAGCTGACAGTAGAGAAAAAAGCCCAGGCCACCCAACAGAGCCAAGCTCGCTGCCATACTCGTCCAAAACCAACGGCGGGCTTGGGTTCTCTCCCCCGCTTTCAGGAGATTCAAAAAAGGGAGCAGCGCCACCGGCAAGCCGACAATCCGAGTAGCACTCATCACCAAGCCGTGGATCCCAGCCAGGAGCATCAGCAGGGGACGGCCCCCGTGAATTGACCAGTAGAGAAAACCCAGTAGGCTGGCCATAAACAAAGATTCGCTGTAGCCCACGACCAGGTAAAAGCTGGTGGGATAAAAGAAGATGAGCAAACTAGCCAAAATTTGCCAGAGGGGGGGAATTTGCCACCTGCGGTAAAGCAGGAAAAGGTAAACCCACATCAGCCAGCAAAAGAGTTGGGCGGTGAGGTAGAGCCCCAGTTCAGGGTCAACTCCCACAAGGTGACTGATTGCGGCCACTGCCAGGGGATAGCCGGGGAAAAAAGCCACGTTGCTCTGCTCATAGGCAATCTTGTCGAAACCCACAAACTGGTACCCCCGCCGCACAATGCTGAGATACCAATAGCTATCCCGCTGACTCAGGGCTGTGAAGGCAGAAGCATAGTCACCGCGTTTTGTCCAGAGGTATATCGTTAGCACTTGCAGGATAGTAAGCGCTAAGCCTAGCAAAGCGATCCGAACAGAGAAGCAACCTAAAAGTTTGCGGATCTGCTGCAACAGATGGCTGAGGCGAAGACTCATCGGCACATTGCTCTTTCTCTCGTCAAGACGGCTCCGTCAAGCCACCCAAAGATGTTGGACGTAGCGCCAGGTGAGGATTTGGTTGAGGGCAAAAAAGATGAAAGCCAAAAGACAATACCCCAGCTTCAGGGCACTGCCAAGATATCGCCAAGCCCGTTGGGGGATGAAGCTGAAATCGGTGTGTTTGGCCCAATGCAGCCAGGCCAGCACCTGCACGATGTAAACCGGCAGGCAATAGCGAACCATACTTCGCTGGCCCACCACACTCATTCCTGCTAAGGCAATGTAAAACATCACCCAAGCAGCCAAATGAAACCCCAGCCGCTCCTGCCAGCGCCGACTTTTGCCGGCTGTGGAGCTGATCCCATCTATCAAACCGGTCACCAGTAGGGATCCCAAGGTGAGAGGAACAAACACTTGACTGAGGGAAATTGCCCATATCCCAGCTTCCAAAGCTTCAGAAAAGGAAAACAGGGATCGCCAATGACCAATAGAAAAGAGAGGAGTATAGGTGTGCGCTTGAACAATGGCCAGGTAATTGACAGAGCTGGGGCCAAAGTAGGACTGCATTTCCATGTAGAGATCCCAGCGTCCAAAGCGAAGCTGACAGTAGAGAAAAAAGCCCAGCCCCCCCAGCAAAGCCAGGCTCACTGTCGCCACTGTCCAAAGCCAACGTCGGGATCCTGACCAGAGATTGAGAAGTGGAATCAAGGCTACCGGCAAACCCACAATGCGGGTGGCGCTCATTGCCAAGCCGTGGATCCCGGCCAGGAGCATCAGCAGGGGACGATCCCAATGAATTGACCAGTAGAGAAAACCCAACAAGCTAGCTGTAAACAAAGACTCGCTGTAGCCCACACACAGATAAAAGCTGGTGGGATAAACCAGGATGAGCAAACTTGCCAAAGCCTGCCAGAGCGGGGGAATTTGCCACTTGCAGTAGAACAGGAAAAGGTAAACCCACATCAGCCAGCAAAAGAGCTGGGCGGTGAGGTAAAGCCCTAGTTCAGGGTCAACGCTCAAAAGGCGACTGATTCCAGCCACCGCCAGGGGGTAGCCGGGGAAAAAAGCCACGTTGCTCTGCTCATAGGCAATCTTGTCAAAGCCCACAAACTGATACCCCTGCCGCACGATGCCGAGATACCAATGGCTATCCCACTGAATTAGGCCCTTGAAGATGGAAACATAATTGCTCTCCTCACTCCAGAGGGAGATCATGAAGATCTGCAGCACTGTCAAGGCCAAACTGGGCAACAAGATTTGCCCTAAGAAAGGGGCAAGGTACTGCCGACCTCGCTGCAACAGATGACTGAGAGGAAAGCTCATCGCTGAATCGTTAAGGGTGAAGATGGCACTTTGATTTCTTCTTGGTAATCGTCGTCGGAGTTCACCTGCCAGAGATTGTGACTACCGGGTCGGAGAATGTTCTCAGCCGCCAGCAAGCCCATCAGTAAACTGTGATCTTGGTTGTTGTATTTAAATGAGCCGTAGCGGCCCACCACTTGTAGATTTTCAAACTGGCTGAGATACTCCTGCAAAATGGCTAAATCTTCTTTATAGCTACCGGTATAGATGGGATAAGTGCGGGGCAGGCGCACCACAAAGCCACTGTAGATCTTTTGATCGTGAAGCAGGCCAATTTGACGCAGCTCCTTCTCGGCCAAAGCCAGCAATTCCTCCTCAGGAGCTTGCCACAAGGGATCCCCAAAGTTGCACCAATACTCACAGCACAAGGGGGTTTGCTCTTGGTTGGGCAACATGGCCGGAGACCAATTGGCGAAGTTGGTCACCCGTCCCACCCCCACCGTTGGATCGTTGATATACAGCCAGTTATCGGGGAAGAGCTGGGATCCCTGCACAATTAGGTAAACCAAAACCGTGTTGCGAAACCTAAGATTCCGGGCTGCCTGCAACACCTTTGGGGGTGGTAATTCCTGCAGACTTTGCACCAACACCGTTAGAGGAATCGAAGAAATGACGTGAGAGGCAGGAACCCAAGTCTCTTGCTGAGTCTGAAGGTTGCGCAATTGCAGTTCGGCAATTTGGGATCCCTCGTGCCTAAGGGCGACTACCTCTGTATTGAGCAAGACTTTCTGTCCTTCGGCAAGCAAATACTCCTGCATTTTTTCATAGAGCTGCCCGGATCCCAGGCGAGGAAACTGAAACTGATCGATCAGGGATTTCACCGAACCTCGATTCCACCCCAATGCCTTTTGGATGGCTTGCCCAAGGCTGAGACCTTTGATGCGCTGGGCAGCCCAATCAGCACTGATCTCGGTACAAGGGATCCCCCAAAGCTTTTCCGTATATCCTTCAAAGAACATTTGAAAGAGTCGGGTGCCGAACTTGCCTTTGACCCAGTCGGCAAAGTTCTGGGGAGCTGGTCGCGGAATTAATTGTGCCCAGAGATAGGAAAGGACAATGTGCAGGCTTTCCCACCAACCCACTTTGCGCAGGACTTCCCAGGCCTGAATGGGGTACTGAAAATACTGCTTGCGGTAATAGATGCGGGTGAGCCGTCGGACGGTTACTTGCTCGGATTCCAAAACCTGATTCCACAACTCTCGCACCGGCAGGATTTTAGTGAAAAAACGGTGCGGGCCATAGTCCAAGATAAACCCCTGATACTGAATACTTTTGGCCAAACCCCCGACCTTCTCCTCTCGTTCTACCACCACTACGGAAAAACCCAGTTGGTTCAAGCGATAGGCAGCCGCCATGCCTGCCGGCCCCGCTCCCAGGATGTAGATGGGATCCCCCACTCTGTCTCTTCCCGAAACTGCTTTACAGGGACATTCTAAAACAGGTCGAGAAACTTCCCTACCATCGGCCAATTCCCTGCCAAACCCCAGGACAATGAGGGGAGAAGAGAAAGGTTAGACTGGTGAGGCTGCGGCTGGAGGCTGGCCTGTGCTGTTAACCAAGGGCTTTGAGGTGGAAATGTACACCGGCACCGCCGCCGGGGAAGTGGTGGGTCTATCGGATCGCATTTGCCAAGCTTTGCCGGGGTTTGTGCGGGAGCCGGATCGGCGCAACGTGGAGTATATCACCCCTCCCCTTCGCCGCTACGAAGACCTGCTCTGTGCCTTGTTGCGGCCTCGCCTACAGTTGCGGCAATTTTTGCGCCGTCTTGGCCCTTACACCCTTCTGCCAGGGAGCACGCTAGCTTTGGGCGGCAGCGACCACTTCGAGCGGTCGGATCCCGGCAACCCCTACCACGACTACATCGAGCGCACCTATGGCACGCGGGTGGTAACTGCTAGCATTCACATCAATGTTGGCCTGCCAGGTACCGAGGCCATCTTCCGGGCCTGTCGCCTGCTGCGAGCGGAAGCATCTCTCTACCTAGCTCTGAGCGCTTCCTCTCCTTTTCTGGACGGACGGGTGACGGGATCCCACTCCAGCCGTTGGCAGGTGTTCCCCAAAACGCCGGCTCAGGTGCCCTTCTTCCGGGATCACGCCCACTACATTGCCTGGATCCAGGAGCAGCTAGCCTTGGGCACAATGCAGAATGTGCGCCACCTGTGGGCCTCGGTGCGACCCAACGGCCCGGAGCGGCCCTACCACCTCAACCGCGTGGAGCTGCGCATTTGCGATCTGGTGGGGGATCCGGTAATGGTTCTGGCGATTACCGCCTTGGTGGAAGCCCGTCTCTGGCAGTTGCTGGCCCAGCCGGAAGCGCTGGATCCCTTGCGGGGGCCCTTTACCCCAACAGAGCTGGAGAGCCTTTGCGAAGCCAACGAGCAGGCTGCTGCTCGAGAATCGCTGCAATCTCATTTGGTCGATTGGCGGACAGGCCGGGAACGGGCGGCCCAAGAGTGGATCGAAGAGCTGCTGACCGAAGCTTGGCGTATTGGCCAACCTCAAGGCTTGGGCTGTTTTCTAGCTCCCTTGCAAACTCTGCTCCACCAGGGCAATGAGGCCCAACGCTGGCTGAAGCAAGTCAACCAGGGATCCACACCTGCCCAGGTGTACCAACAGGCCATCCAGGAGCTGGCCGAACAAGACCGAGAGAGCATGACTCTAGTCAATAATAAGCTCAACTATACTGAAAATAATGTATAATATGTTCAGTACGGATTACTACC
>NZ_JANSIN010000033.1:0-27966 GCF_047462115.1 Synechococcus sp. R50.1
GGGATTCGGGAAAGGGTCAATCAACAACCCCGCAGCAAAACCGAAAGGCGCAGGGCCAACAGTTGGGCGTTCTACCAGCTACGCCAGTTTCTGGAATACAAGGCGAGAGTTGCAGGGGTTTCTCTGGTTCTTGTGCCGCCTGCTTACACGTCGCAGACCTGCCACCGGTGTTTGCACATCCATCCCGACCCTGCGCAATCCTATCGCAGTGGCAAGTCGTTCAAGTGTGGGCACTGTGGATGGGAAGGGGATGCGGATTTGAATGGTGCGAATGTGATTGCGCTTTTGGGGGCTGTCGTAAACCAGCCTAGAGGTTCGGGCCTGTTTTGTTCTCTGGTAGAGCAGAGCAGGCCCAGGGCTACTGAAAGCCCGCTCCGTACCGCTTTAGCGGTCGGAGTCGGGTAGTTTACTTTGTTGTTGAGGCAGTGGTTGGGGTGCAGGACACAAGGTAATGGAGGAGTCTGCCACTCAGGAAGAGATCCCTGGGGGATCTCCTTCAGCAGGGCCATCCCGTTCGTTGATGTCGGTGGCGGGCTTGGTGGCCGGGGCGACCTTGCTCAGTAAGGGCATAGGCTTTATTCGCCAAGCTTTGATTGCAGCAGTGTATGGCTCGGGGCCGGAGTACAGCGCCTTCGGGGTAGCCTACATCCTGCCCGGTTTTCTGTTGATTCTGCTGGGAGGGATCAACGGCCCTTTTCACAGCGCCATCGTCAGTGTCCTCAAAAAGCAGCGGGATCGGGACAGGGAGGATGCGGCTGCCTGGCTGGAATCCATTTCCACCTTGGTAGGCTGCCTGCTCCTGCTGGTCAGCTTGGGCCTTTGGTGGGGAGCGGACTGGGTGGTGCGCCTGAATGCGCCGGGAGCCAGCCCCGAAGTCCATGCTCTGGCCGCTGCGCAACTGCGGATCATGGCCCCTTTGGCCTTGCTCTCGGGGTGGATTGGCATCGGCTTTGGAGCGCTGAATGCTGCCGAACACTACGCCTTGCCTGCCCTTAGCCCGCTGATCTCCAGCTTGGCGGTGATCGGGATCCTGGTCACGCTGGGATGGACGGGGATCCCAACTTTGCTGGCCTGGGGCGTGCTCATCGGGGCCATTGCCCAATGGTTGGCCCAAGTTCCGCTCCAGATGCGGTTAGGGCTGGGGCGACCGCGCCTGCGCTTTGAGTGGGGATCCCCGCAGGTACGGGCGGTGGGCTTGCTGATGTTGCCGGCGGTGATCTCCTCCGGGATGATCCACATCAATGTTTATGTGGATCTGTTTTTTGCCTCTTTCGTACCTGGGGATCGCACCATCGGCAACTTGGGATATGCCCAGCTTCTGGTACAAACGCCGCTGGGGATCCTCTCCAACATGGTGCTGGTGCCCTTGATGCCTCTCTATGCCCAGTTGGCAGGGGATGGATCCCGTTGGCCGGAGCTGCGCCAGCGTATCCGCCAAGGGCTGATGCTTACGGCAATTGTGACCCTGCCCCTGTCGATGCTGTTGGTGGCTTTGGCCGAGCCCATTGTCCAAGTGGCCTACCAGCGGGGGCGCTTTACGCCGGAGGTGACACAAGAGGTGGCAGCCCTGCTCATGGCCTATGGTCTGGGGATGACCGGTTACCTGCTGCGGGATGTGCTGGTGCGGATCTTCTATGCCCTGGAGGATGGGGCTACGCCTCTGCGCATCAGCAGCATGGCCATTGGCCTGAATGCCCTACTGGACTTTCTATTTTTGCAGGCTTTTGGAGCGCCGGGCATTGCCCTGGCCACCGCCGGCGTCAACCTGATAGCCGTGATCGGACTGGGGATCCGCCTCCACCAGCGCCTGCCAGGGATCCCTTGGCGGGAGATGGGACAAGCCCTGCTGCCGTTGCTGGGGATCACCGTCTTGGCCGGGGGGCTCAGCCATTGGCTGTGGAGGCAAATGCGCCCGCTGGAGCTGTTGGGATCCCCGCTCCTCACCGCCGTCATTGGGGCCGGGCTGGCCGCAGGGTTGGGCGTGAGCCTGTTCGCCGCCGGAGCTCTCTACCTGCGGATCCCAGAAGTGGAGTGGGCAGCAGCCCAACTGCGGAAACGGGTAGGACGCCGGGGGAGCCAGTGGGCAAGCCGGAACTAGCTGATGGCTTCCAGGTAATCTCGCACGCGGTTGCGCCGCTTCGGCTGACGCAGCTTCTGCAGGGCTTTGGCCTCAATTTGCCGCACCCGCTCCCGCGACAGATCCAAGGCGCGACCGATTTCCGCCAGCGAATAGGTGCGCCCATCCCCCAAGCCGAAACGCATGCGGATCACATCCCGCTCGCGGCTGGTGAGATCCGAGAGCAACTGCTGTAGATCGCGATGCAGGGCTTCCCGCATCATGGTCTCTTCTGGAGAAATGTCGTCAGTTTCCAGCAAATCCCCCAGTTCGGTGTCCTTGTCTTTGCCCACCTTGGTTTCCAGAGAAACCGAGCGGGGCACCCGTACCAACAGCTCGCGTACTTGAGGCGGCGTCATCTCCAACTCGGAGGCAATGTCTTCGATGGTGGGGGTGCGGCCCTTTTCCTGGGAGAGCTTGCGCTGCGCTTTTTTGATCTTGTTCAGTTTCTCGGTGATGTGGACGGGCAGGCGAATGGTACGGCTTTGGGTGGCAATGGCGCGGGTAATGCCCTGCCGGATCCACCAGTAGGCGTAGGTGCTGAAGCGGTAGCCCTTTTTTGGGTCGAACTTTTCCACCGCCCGCTCTAGGCCCAGCGTACCCTCTTGGATCAGATCCAACAGCTCCAAGCCGCGGTTTTGGTATTTTTTCGCCACCGACACCACCAGGCGCAGGTTGGCCTTGATCATGTGCTCTTTGGCACGCTTGCCAATTCGCTGAACCTGCTGCAGCTTTTCAGGGGTCAGTTGCGCCCACTCGGGGTACTGGTTGGCCTTGGCCACCCATTCCGCAAGAGTGGGATCCCGTCCCAACTCTTTCTGCAGGCGCAGGCGCAAATCCAAGAGCTTCATGTAGTCTTGGACTTTTTGGGCCAGGGCCACCTCTTCATCGCGCCCCAAAAGAGGAACACGACCAATCTCCTGTAAATAGAGGCGCACCAGATCAGTGGAGCGGCGGGTTGGCTCCTCTTCCAGAAACTCGCCATCGGCCAGATCCACCTCTGCTTCTTCGGCAGCATCGAGGAGATCGGCGGGGCCATCCAACAAAATGTCGTTGAGTTCAGGTTCGTAGTTAGACATGTAGGGTGTTGCTGATGTAGCGACAGGGGTAGGCAGTTCAGTGGGCTGAGAGAGGAATGGTCAGTGATGTGGAGCAAGTTAAGCTTAAGTGTTCCCCAACGGTAACTTCGCGCCTGCTCAACGCCTTACAGCAGTCAGAGGAAATCATACATTGACCTCTTCCTCAACCGGACCTCCTGCCCATGCCCCATAGGGAAAGGCTTAAGTAGCAGCGGAGGGGTCACACGGAGAGCGTGAGCCCCTTATCATAACTTAATTATAGTTGCATTTCTCAGCCCAGAGACATGAGAGCCAGCGTAGGATCCCCCCAGTTCAACCGTCACCGCCACTGCGAAAAAGCGTATTGCCCTCAGGGTGAACCCAGCAGCTCGTCCTTGGGGGAAGTAACCCATCCATCCTAGAGGGTCTAAACTTCAAAGGTAGCGTGTAAATTGCTTTGCCTATTCCAATCTATTCGATTCTATTCGATGAACTGTTCCCATTCACCTATCCCACCCAGCTGTGGGGGAGCCAGACTCCCCGAACAGGTCAACCCCCTTCCTCTGGGCGGACTGGGCTCTGCTCAGGCACTTGGGTTGGCCATAGCCCCGCTGACGGGGGAAAAGGTTTCAACCTTGGCGTTGACGACTCTATTGGCCATCGGTCTATTCTTTTTTCTGCGAGCTGCGGGCAAGGATCGCGTGGAGAGTCGCCTCTACTTTAGCAGTCGCAGCCTGGAGGAAATGGGATCCGCTCTACGGGAGCACTTGGAAAGGCGTGGCTATCGTCTCCAGTCCGCCGATGCCGAGGGGATCGCCACCTTTGCAGGGCAGGGTCAGGCTAGCGTGGGGCTGGCCCTTTTTTTGACGGGGCTGGCGGGGACGGGACTGGCCTGTTTGGCCTTGGTGCTGCAGACCCTTGAGCCGGGGTGGGGAGCTTGGCCCTGGATGGTGGTGCTGGCCTCCCCCTGGGCGGGTTGGTACTACCGGCAGCGCAACCAACGCCCGGAACAAATCCGCCTGAAACTGCAGGAAGCCGACGAGGACTCTGCCCCGCTCTCGTCCTGGGAACGAACGCCAACGGCTTCTGGATCCCATCTGTGGGTGGAGGGGCATCGGGATGAGCTGGATGGGCTGGCTGCAGCCCTGAGGTTGCAAGAACGGGATCCCGACAGGGGTAGGGGAGCCTAAGGCTAATCGGGAAAGAGAGGCGCTGGGATCAAAGACAGTTGATCCCCAACGGCGGAATCGGGGCTGCGATTGGGAGCGGGCTCTTTTTTGCAGTTCTTCTGGGCAGGTTGGCTTTTTCCTTGGTTGCGCAGGCCCAGGCCGATGCGGCTGTGTTTTTCCACCAAGGCCAGCACCTGTTCGGCCCGCTGGATTACCGGCTGCGGCAGGCCAGCCATGCGTCCCACCTCGATGCCATAGGAGCGATCTGCCCCCCCCGGCTGCACCTGGTGCAGGAAGACAATGCGATCCGGCAGCTCTTTGACCACCACCTGGAAGTTGGCCACGTTGGGCAGCAGGGTCTCCAGTTGGTTGAGCTCGTGGTAGTGGGTGGCAAAGACCGTACGGGCGCGCACCTGAGTGGCCAGGTATTCCGCCACCGCCCAGGCAATGGAAAGGCCATCGAAGGTAGCGGTGCCTCGGCCAATCTCGTCCAGCAGCACCAAGGAGCGCTCGCCGGCGTGGTTGAGGATGTTGGCGGTCTCGTTCATTTCCACCATGAAGGTGGACTGGCCGGTAGCCAGATCGTCCACAGCGCCAATGCGGGTAAATACGCGGTCGCAGAGGCCCAACTCTGCCCGCCGCGCGGGGACAAAGCTGCCCATCTGGGCCAGGATTTGGATGAGCCCAATTTGCCGCAGGTAAGTGGACTTGCCGGACATGTTGGGCCCGGTGAGGACGATCAAATCGGGGCCATGGGGGGATCCCAGTTGCACCGAATTGGGCACGAAGAGGCCCTGGGGCAGGGATTTTTCCACCACCGGGTGGCGACCCTCCTCGATCATGAGCCGGCGGTCTGTTGTGAGGAGGGGACGGGTGTATCCCTGCTGCACTGCCACTTCCGCCAGGCCAAACAGAGCATCGACGGCAGCCAGGGTCTGGGCCACTTGGCGGATGGCTTCGGCCCGGGATCCTGCCTCTTGGCGCAACTGCACAAACAGCTCGTATTCCCGCTGGTTGATGTCGGTTTGGGCTGTGAGGATGCGGGCCTCTTTTTCTTTGAGCTCGGGGGTAATGAACCGCTCTTCGTTGGTCAGGGTTTGCTTGCGGATGTACTCTTTGGGGACTTGGTGGGCCTTGGCGCGGCTGATGCTGAGGTAGTAGCCGAAGGCCTTGTTGAAGCCCACCTTGAGAGTGGGGATCCCAGTGCGGTCGCGCTCGCTTTTTTCCAACTGGGCAACCCACTGGCGGTCTTGCTCCACCTGCTGCCGCAGCCTGTCCAGCTCCGGATCCACCCCGGGCCGGATCAGACCCCCTTCGGTAAGGATGGGCGGGGGCGAGGGCAAGAGGGTGTGCTCAATGCGTTGGCCCAGCTCAACCAGGGCGGGATCCACCTGTTGCAGGCTTTGCAAGAGGGGAGTCTTGGCTTCCCCCACCAGCTCGGCCAACTGGGGCAGTTTGCCCAAGGAGGATCCCAAGGCCACCATCTCGCGCGGGTTGGCGGTGCCCGATCCGACGCGGTTGGCCAATCGCTCCAGGTCGTACAGAGAGTCCAGAAGGGATCCCAGGCGGGCCCGCAGAGAAGGGTTTTCCAAAAGCTCTTGGATGGTGTCTTGGCGGAGGCGAATTTGCTCTAGATCCCGCAAAGGCTGCATTAGCCAGCGCCGCAAAGTGCGCCCCCCCATGGCTGTACGGCTGTGATCCAGCACCCAGAGCAGGGATCCCACAAAAGCCCCCTCTCGGATGGTCTGGGTGAGCTCCAAGTTACGCCGGGTTTGGGCATCCAAGATGAGGTAATCCGTCAACTGATAGGTGCGCGGGGGACGCAGGAGCGGGTGGCCTCCCTGGGGAGAAGGCTGCAGCAGGGTCTTTGGTGCTACGCACCGCTGAGGCGAATGGGTTTCTTCTAAGTAGTGCAAAAGCCCTCCCGCTGCTCGCACCGCCAGAGGCAATCCCTCACAGCCCAATCCTTCCAGAGAGCGCAGGCCGTAGGTCTGCATGAGGTTCTCCCGCGCCACCGCCAGTTCAAAAGGTTCGGCTGGGCGCAGGGTATAGGCGTATTGGTTGGGGAGACCCAGGGGCTTCTGGGGATCCCCTGGACGGATGAGGCCTAGTCCCAGCCCCTCCTCGGTGGGCAGCAAAACCTCTGCCGGCTGCAGCCGGGCCAGTTCCTGCTCCAGTTGCTCTTGCCCCTCGCTCTGACACACCCAGAACTCGCCGGTGGAGATATCCGCATAGGCTAGGCCCCAGCGGCAGGGAGCCTGCTTCGATCCTTTGAGCCGCACGACGGCTGCCAGGTAGTTGTTTTGCCGCGCCTGCAGCAGCTCCTCTTCGAGGACGGTGCCAGGGGTGATCACCCGCGTCACTTCCCGCCGCACCAAGCCCTTGGCCTGATCTGCCGGCTCCATCTGGTCGCAGACGGCCAGGGCATAGCCTTTGGCCACCAACTGGGCAGCGTAGCGGTCGAAAGCATGGTAAGGGATCCCGCACATGGGCACCCGCCCTATGGCCCCTGCTTCCCGCCCGGTGAGCACCAGCTCCAGCTCCCGCGACACCCGCTGGGCGTCCTGGAAGAACATCTCGTAGAAATCCCCCAGGCGGTAGAGCAAGATGGCGTGGGGATACTGCCGCTTCAGCTCCACATAGTGCTGCATCATGGGGGTGAGCAGGGCGGGATCCACCTCTAAGGCATCCCAAGTAGGCTCGGCGGAAGAACTCATGGCATCAAAACGTGGGCAAGCAATGGGCTGAAGGTTCGGAGTCTAGCCAACTCGGGCCGACCAGCTTGGGCCATTCTAGATCCAGGTCTAGATGAAGTTTGAGACGTTTCCCCAGCCCTTCTCCCCTGATTCCCATTTCGCGGTTGGTTGCCATGACCTCGCTCAGGGTAGTTGGATCCCCCCTGAGGTAAGTCTGAATGGCTGGGCAGAGGCGCTGCCCGGTCTTGTCCAAAAGCCCTGAAGCGCAAGAGGGAGAAATTTAGGCACAAGCTATTGAAACTGACTTGCAACATCCAAGAAGCCTTGCTATTCTAGCGACTACGTTTTGTTGAGTTTGACTTTCAATAAAGCTCGGGAGGGAGGCCTGGCCAACTTGGCTGAGTTTTCCATCCCGCCCTTGCGGGCGGAGGGGGTTTCTTGGCCTCAGAAGGCTCTCTTCCTGGGCAAAGCTCGAGAGGTTTTCCCGGTGCTGGTCGATCGCGAGTGTCCGTATACAGAGGTTGAGGGGGTCAGAGGCTGGGGGCAAAGAAAGCGGCTGCTCTCGCCAATCGGTTTGACCTGTTTGCTATTGAGTTTCATTTTCCTAGTACTTTTGGTCTCGATTGCTTTGGGATCCGTTCCCATGACTTTCCCAGAACTCTGGCAAGCCCTGTGGGGGCAGGGGGATCCCATTCGGCAGACGATTGTTTGGCAGTTGCGGCTGCCGCGGGCGCTCTTGGCCCAGTTGCTGGGGGCGGCTCTGGGGATGGCAGGGGCCCTGTTGCAGGGGATGCTGGGCAATGGGCTGGCGGATCCCTACCTGCTGGGCATTTCGGCGGGGGCGGGCCTGGCGGCGGTGGGGTTGCTCACCTTGGGAGAGTGGACGGCTTGGGTGCCCCTGGCCGCTTGGGTGGGCGGGGTGCTGACTACCGTGTTGGTGTACGGGTTGGCGCGTACTCCCTCGGGACTGGCGGTGGAGCGGCTGATCTTGGCGGGGGTGGCCGTCAGCGCCCTGTTTGGGGCCATTAGCTCCACCTTGTTGTTGATGGCAGATGACCGGGTGCAGGTGGCTCTCACCTGGTTGATCGGCAGCTTGAGCGGGCGGGGCTGGCCAGAGGTGCAGGTGGCCGGGGCGTATATCCTGGTCGGCTTGGGATTGGGATGGGGGCAGGCGCGGGCTTTAAACCTGCTGAGCTTGGGGGAAGAGATGGCGGTGAGCTTGGGGATCCCTCTGGCGCGGACGCGGGTGGTGATTGGTCTGGTGGCGGCTTGGCTGGCGGCAACCGCTGTCAGTGTGGGGGGGGTGATCGGCTTTGTCGGTTTGGTGGTGCCCCACATGGTGCGGCAGGGGGTGGGATCCGATTACCGCTGGCTGTTGCCCCTTTCTGCCTTGGCAGGGGCGACCCTGCTGAGCGGTGCCGACATCCTGAGCCGTTTGGGCCCGATAGAGCTGCCGGTGGGGATTGTCACCGGTGTGATGGGGGCTCCCTTTTTCGGCTGGCTGCTGCGGCAGCAGGGGGCGGGGCGATGAGAGAGCCCATCCTGCAGGTCGAGGACTTGAGCGGGGGCTACGGATCCCGGACGGTGGTGCGACAGGTGAGCTTCAGCGTGCAACAGGGGGAATGGCTGAGCATTGTCGGCCCCAATGGTTCGGGCAAATCGACGGTGCTGCGGCTGTTGAGTCGGGTTCTGATTCCCCAAGCTGGGCGCGTGTACCTGGACGGTCGGGATCTGCACACTCAACTCACTCCCCAGCAGGTGGCCCGGCAGTTGGCTCTTTTGCCCCAGCAGCCGAGGATCCCGGCAGGGCTGACGGTGCGGCAATTGGTGAGTCTGGGGCGTTCTCCCCACCAGCCCTGGTGGGCGTGGCAGTTGACGCCGGCGGATCGGCAGCGGGTGGAGTGGGCTCTAGAGCAGACGGGACTGGGATCCCTGGCGCTGCGGCGGGTGGAAACCCTTTCGGGGGGCGAGCGGCAACGGGCTTTTCTGGCGTTGGCTTTGGTGCAGGAGCCGCAGGTGTTGCTGTTGGATGAGCCCACCACCTTTTTGGATCTGCGCCACCAACTGGAGCTGCTGGAGCTGTTGCAACGGCTGAAGCAGGAGCAGGGCCTGACGGTAGTTACGGTGCTGCACGACCTGAATTTGGCCATCTTTTGCTGGAGGATCCCGAGCCACAGTTGCTCGAACCGGATTCAGAATCCATAGAATCTCTCCCACCAGAGCCAACAGCAGAGCCGCCCGGCCCGGCCCCGGAATCGCCCCCTGCAGACGATCTATCCCCACCGGAGCCTGTGCCCCAAGAGATCGAGATGCCAGCCATCCCGGAGGCTGAATCTTTGCTGGCCCTGCAAACTCCGACCCCTACGCCTCCACCGACCCCTACACCCATTCCCACGGCAAAGCCAGAACCCACCCCTACTCCTCCACTGACCCCATTACCGACAGCCACCCCGCAACCCACTCCTCTGCCACAACAGCCCACCCCAACTCCGGCAGTTACCCCCACCTCTACAGCGACTCCACTCACCTCCGCCCCGGTTACCTCAAGCACCCCTCTGCCCCGCTTTACCCCCTTGATCCAAGGGATCCGTTCCAGCGTAAAGACTGCCGCCGCTCCGCCTTCCCCCGGCAGCGAGAGCAGATTGGGGCCAAGGGATCCTGAAACTGGGACACCTGGCGGTATAGGTGCAGCCCAACCCCATTCCTCTGCCCCAACACCTGCCACCCCCAGTTCCTCCCCACCGACAGTGGCTGCCAACCCCCAGCCGGACATCCTGGCCCGCCCGATCCCCGGTCGCAATCCTCCGCCCCCCTACCCTCCTCAAGCTCGCCGTCTCGGCCAACAGGGGCAGGTGCTGCTGCGGGCCAAGGTCAATGCCCAGGGGCAGGTGCAGCAGGTGGAGATCGCCTCTTCCAGTGGGTTTCCCGCCCTGGATAGGGCAGCGCAGGAGGCGGTGCAGCGGTGGGAATTCAGCCCGGCCTTGAGAAACAACGCCCCCATCGAGTCTTGGGTGGTGGTGCCCATCCAGTTCACCCTCAATTGATTGCTGTTTGGGAATTGTTTTGGAGATTGTCTATGCTGTCTCGTCTTTCTCGCCGTCAACTGTTCGCCTTTGGTCTGGCCAGCGTGGGGGCCTGGGGAATGGGGCGTTTGGCCCAAGCCCAAGGTCGGATCCCTCAGGAGCCACTCCTGTCAGCGAGACAGAGTCCTTTTCGTCGGGTAGCCAGCCTCACCACCTTGACTGCCGATATCCTCTATCGCTTGGCCCCCGATAGGTTGGTGGGGATCCCTGCCGGTCGTTTGTTGGAGGAGGATCCCCGCTTCCAAGGCTTGACCCGCCTGGGGCTGGGCAACCAACCCAACCTGGAGCAGCTTGTGGCCCTACAACCGGACTGGGTGGTGGGGGCCAGTGGCTTTCACGAGGCTCTGGCAGAACGGCTGCAGGAGCTGGGGATCCCCACCTACCTCACCCGCGTGGACAGTTGGGCTGCTTTGGAAGAGACGATTGCCACCCTGGCTGCTGCTTTGGGGGCGGATCCCGATCCCTTGCTGCGGCAGTATGGATCCCTTTTGCCCCAGGAACTGCCCCGCGTTCGACCCAAAACCTTGCTCTTGGTGGGCACCCAGCCGATTCTTTCTCCCAACCGGCAAAGCTGGGCCGGGGATCTGCTGGAACGCTTTGGCGCGGACAATCTCACCGCTACCTTGCAAAGCCAAGGGCCTTTTCGGGGCTACGTCACCCTTTCGGCAGAGCGCATCCTGGAAGCCAACCCAGAAGTTCTGCTGGTGGTCAACCCGGAGGCGGCGGATCCCTTGGCGTTTTTCCGTTCCCGCCCCTTTTGGAATCGGTTGCAAGCCGTCCAAACTGGGAAAGTTTATGGATTTGACTACTACGGCTTGGTCAATCCCGGTAGCTTGGAGAAAATTAGAGTTGCCTGCGAGCAGTTAGCCCGCATTTTTTGAACGGACTTGGAGTGTCTCTCTAGTCCAAGCTATAGCGGGTCAGGCGCTGCACTTGCTCGGGAGCAAGGCCAAGCTCTTGGGCAATCTGAGCCGACACCTGGTCTGGATCCAGTTGTGGAAATTCAAATTCCAGCTTGCGCAGGTGGGGATTGGTGGTAGTCACCTCCACCTTGGTGTAGCCACGGGAGCGGCGGATCTCCGCCTGAATGGAAAGAATATCCAGAGCCAAGGTGGCTTGTTGCTGGCTGCGAATCGCCAAAGGTTGCTCTAGCCGGCGAGGACGGCTCAGCGCTTGGCCCGTCACCCACTCTCCCCCCGCCACAAAAAGAAGCCCTGCCAAGGGCAGCACCAGCCAAAAATCAAACCCTAGATCTTGCCACCGATGGATTTTGGGCCACCCCACCGTTGTTCTCTCCCTTGCAGAGGGCTATTTCCGTGATCCATCCTAGCCTGGGCAGTGGGAACTGGCCGTCTTGGTCAACGGCGCACAGGACGATGCGAATTTTGCTGGTGGAGGACGACCCGGAACAGTTGGAGCCTTTACAGGCTGCCCTGTCCAAGTGCGGCCACGTGGTTGACTGTGCCAAGGAAGGGGAGATGGCTGCCTGGCTGATGGAGGAGAAAGCCTATGATCTCCTGATTTTGGATTGGATGCTGCCGGGGCCAAGCGGGATCCAGCTCTGTCGGCAATACCGCCAATCGGGGGGATGTGCGCCGGTGCTGATGTTAACTGCCAAAGACGCAACATCGGATGTGGTGCAGGGGTTGGATGCGGGGGCGGACGACTATTTGGTCAAGCCGGTGGATCTGGTGGAGCTGCTGGCACGGGTGCGGGCTTTGGGACGCCGTTCCCCCCAATGGCAAGGAGACAGCCTCAGCCTGGGATCCCTGCACTTGCACTTGGCCAGCCTGACCCTAGAGCGGCAGGGGAGGCAGGTACAGCTTTCGGGCAAGGAGTTTCAATTGATGGAATACCTGATGCGCCATCCCAACCAGGTGCTCAGTCGGGGTCAGATCGAGCAGGCGGTGTGGGAATGGGGCTGTGAGCCAGAGAGCAATGCCGTGGCTGCGTTGGTGCGGCGGTTGCGGCTACGGTTAAAAGAGGTGGAGGCCCAAGATTGGCTGGAATCGGTGTATGGCCAGGGGTACCGGCTGCGCATAGCCTCTCCAGAAGAGAACCCATGAAAGCAGTTTCTAGGGGGTGGCGATGGAGGTGAAAAGAGCTGAACACAAGCATTCTCTCCCATGGCTGGGCTGGAACTGGGTTTCCCTGGCACACCCCCTTCAGCCGCACCTGGGGCAGAAGGCTGCGACAAGAGGGACGGGATCCCTGGTGTTTCACCACAGCCGCCGTCGCTTGGCCCGCAGCTTTGCCGGGGTCATGGGGGGGATCCTGCTGGTGTTTGCCGCCGTCTTCTACCGCTTGGAAGTGGAGAACCAGTTGCAGGCTTTTGACGAGGAGCTGCAGGTTCAGGCCGGGATCATGGCGGCAGCCATTAAGTACGAGCTGCGCCAGGGGCAGTGGCGGTTGGTGTTGAACGAGGTGCCCTTTTTGGGGGGGAAAACCCAACCCCTCGACCATCACTTGGCCTATGTGCGCTGGTTCGATCCTGCTCCCGGCACCGGAAGGGAAAGCTTGGGATCCCTGCGCCAGTACACGGGATCCCGGCCTCCTCTGGAGCTGTTTGACTTGGATGGCCCGCCTCACCATCTCCAACTGGGTTTCCAAACGGTGGAAGGAGAGAGCGGCTTACTGTTGCGCCAGCTCACGCTGCCGGTGCAGCAGGAGGAAAAGCTACTGGGCTACTTGCAACTGGCGGTGCCCCTGGAACCGCTGCAACTTACCCTGGGTCGCTTGCGCTGGGGGTTGGGGATCGGGATCCCGCTGACGCTGGCGTTGATCGGCGGGGCCGGCTGGATCTTGGGGGGGCTGGCGATGCAGCCGATTCGTCGCTCCTACGAGCAGTTGCAACGCTTCACTGCCGATGCTTCCCACGAGTTGCGCGCCCCCCTGGCCGCCCTGATGAGCAATGCTCAAATGGCTCTGCTGGCCCCGGAACAAGCTCAACCTCGCCTGGAAAAGGTGGTGAGCGGTGCCCGCCGCCTCAGCGTGCTGATCGATACCTTGCTGCAGTTGGCCCGCCAGCAGGGATCCCTGCCCCTGGAGGATCTGCCGCTTCTGAATTTGCGAGCGCTGTTGCAGGAGCTGAGCGAGCAATACCGCCCCCAAGCTGAGGCCCTTGGCCTTCACTGGCAATGCCACCTGCCTGAGACGGATCTTTCTGGGGGTTGGCTTGTGCGGGGGAACGCTGCCCTGCTGCGGCAGGCCATCGAGAACCTACTGCGCAATGCCCTGCAGTACACCCCTGCAGGCGGCACAGTGCAGGTGAGCCTGGAAAGCCAGCGCCAGCGCGCTTACCTCCACGTCAAGGATACAGGCATTGGCATTCCCCCCGAGCATCTGCCCCATCTGTTTGAGCGGTTTTACCGGGTGGATGAAACCCGTGCTCGCCATACGGGTGGGTTCGGTCTGGGCCTGGCCTTGGCCCAGCAGATCGTCACCGCCCATCGGGGATCCCTGCGAGTGGCCAGCCAAGTGGGAGAGGGATCGATATTTACGGTAGAGCTGCCCTTGTCATCTTCACGTCATTTTTCTCCGCCATTCTCAAGATGAGCCGCGATAACCCAAACCGGCTTGTCCTGTCGATTGGAGTCTATGACCAATGACGATTCGTTCCTCTTTTGCTCGCGCTCTGGGTTGTTCTCTGCCGATTTTGGTTCTGCTCACCCCCCTGGTGCTGGGATCCCCGGCGCAAGCCCAGCGGGGCAGACGCTCTGCTCCTGAAGCCACAGCTCCCCTTCAGGTACAGCCAACTTGGCAGCGCCCGCGGGATCTTGAGCGAGCCAGCCGCGATCTGGCTAAGGCGCAGCGACACCTGGCCGAAGCCAGCTTCCTCTCTCAGCGGGGGTCTTCCCCAGAGGCTGCCCGCCTTTTGGAACACGGCCAGGAGAGGTTCACCAACGCCCAAGCCTCACTTGAGGCGGGGAACTTCTTCGCCGCCCGCGAGCAGGCCAAAGCAGCGGAAAACTTAGCCAAAGCAGCCAAAGTTCTCTACGAAGCGGAGCTGGGTTTCATGGGCCGCCCTGGCCGTTCCTTCTTCGAGGCCCCTTTCCGGGCTCAGGAGTACCTCAGCCGGCTGCAAGCGGAGATGGCCTTCGCCAACATCAACTCCGGCAGCGTCTCTGACCTGCAGAATCAAGTGCAGAACCTGTTGGGCGACGTAAGTACGGATCCCAGCAGCTACACCTTCGCCGACTACAGCCGTAGCAAAGCTGCCCTCTACTCCGCCCGCGCTGCCCTACACCTGTTGGCGGCTGAGCGCCTCGGGGGGATGACTACCCTGACCAGGCGCTGATCTGGCCTACCCGGAACTGGGGATAGAGGGGATCCCTGCTGGCTGAGTCTTCGGGGTTAACCCCTCTACCTTCTCTTGCCCCTGCTGCAGTTGGGTCAAAGTGAAAGCCCCCAAAGCGGGGGCTGTTCTTGGTTAGATATTGATCGCGTCTTTACATCTGCCCTTAGTGTACCTGCGTTCTCTGCACCTGCGCCACTTTCGCAACTACCGGGATCAAGAGATCACCTTTGACGCGCCCAAAACCATCCTGGTGGGGGAGAACGCCCAGGGCAAGACCAACCTGCTGGAAGCGGTGGAGCTGTTGGCCACCTTGCGCTCGCGGCGGGCCAGCCGGGATCGGGAGCTGGTATACCAAGAGGAGCGACAAGCCCAGATTGCCGCCACGGTGGAACGGCTGGGTGTGGCCCATGAGCTGGTGATGGAGCTGCGCAGCAGCGGCAGGCGATCCCTGAAGGTGGACGGGCAGGTGCTGCGCCGCCAGGCGGACTTTTTGGGACAGGTGAATGCCGTGGTGTTCTCCAGCCTGGATCTGGAGCTGGTGCGGGGCGCTCCGGAGACGCGGCGCCATTGGTTGGACGGGGTGTTGCTGCAACTGGAGCCGGTTTATCTCGGCCTGGTGGAGCAATATCGCCAGATCCTCAGGCAGCGCAACGCCCTTTTGAAGCAGGATCCCAAGGACTCTGTCCCGCTAACGCAAGCGGCTGCTGGCGTTCAGTTCTCGCAGATGGCCTTCTGGGATGCCCAACTGGCCACCACCGGTAGCCGAATTATGCGCCGCCGCGCCCGGCTGCTGCAACGGCTGGAGCCTTTGGCTGCTCACTGGCACCGGGTCATTAGCGGTGGACGGGAAACCCTGACCCTTACCTATCGACCCCAAGTGCCCCTGCCGGATCCCCAGGCCAGCCCCGAAGTGATCCAAGCCCAGTTTTTGGCCGAGATCCGCGCCAAAGCCGCCGCCGAACACTCCCTGGGCAGCTCTCTGGTGGGCCCCCATCGGGATGAAGTGGAGCTGTGCATTAACGGAGTTGCCGCCCGCGCCTATGGATCCCAAGGCCAGCAGCGCACTCTGGTTTTGGCTCTGAAATTGGCGGAGCTGGAGCTGATCGAGCAGGTGGTCAGGGATCCGCCCTTGCTGCTCTTGGACGATGTGCTGGCCGAGCTGGATCTGCAGCGGCAAAACCAGCTCTTGGAAGCCATTCAGGAGCGCGTGCAAACCTTGGTTACCACCACCCATCTGGGATCCTTCGACGCCAGCTGGCTCAAGGCCGCCCAAATCCTTCAGGTGCAAGGGGGGCAGCTTTTTCCCAGCAAAACAGGGGATGGGATCCCGTAGGGCAGGCCGGAGCTCTGGCAGTGAGGGAAACCCTATCTGGGAGGGGGGCTGGGGGTGGTCGCGTCAGCGGCGCCGAGCGCTTGGGCTTTACAGCCGAGCGCGATCCAGGCTGCGGTATTGAATCGCTTCGGCAATGTGGGTGGGGGCAATGGCCTCCGCGCCCTCGAGATCGGCGATGGTGCGGGCCACCTTGAGGATGCGGTCGCTCCCCCGCGCAGACAGGGCCAACTTTTGGATGGCGCTTTCCAAGAGCTTGCGACAGGGATCCGAAAGGGAGCACCACTGCCGCAGGTGGCGGGATTGCATCTGAGCGTTGCAGTGGATCCCGGGCTCCTGTTGGAAGCGCTGCCGTTGCCGTTGCCGGGCTTGTTCCACCCGTTGCCGCACCGCTTGGGAGGGCTCGCCGCTCTGGGCGCGAACAATTTCTTCCGGCTTGAGGCGACTCACCCGCACCTGCAAGTCAATCCGATCCAACAGGGGCCCCGAAAGTTTGGACCAGTAGCGCTCCCGCTGTTGCGGCGTGCAGGTGCAGGGGTGAACCGGATCCCCGTAAAAGCCGCAGGGACAGGGGTTGGTGGAGGCCACCAGGGTGGTTTGGGCGGGAAACTCCAGGGAAACGCGGGCGCGGGAGATGGTAACCTTGCCGTCTTCCAGGGGTTGGCGCAGCACCTCTAACACCTCCCGCCGGAACTCCGTCAGCTCATCCAGGTAGAGGATGCCATGGTGGGCCAGCGAGATCTCGCCGGGTTTGGGGTAGGATCCCCCACCTACCAAGGCCACTGCCGAAGCCGAGTGATGAGGCGCGCGAAAGGGCCGCTGGGTGATCAAGGCGGTTTGTCCACCCAGGTGGAGATTTTGCCGCAACAGGCCGGCTGCCGAGTAGATGCGGGTGATCTCCAACATCTCTTCCCACTGCAACTGGGGCAAAATGCCGGGCAGTCGCCGGGCCAACATGGTTTTGCCCGCCCCAGGGCTGCCCACCAGCAACAAGTTGTGCCCACCTGCCGCCGCTATCTCCAAGGCCCGCCGGGCGTGTTCTTGTCCTTTTACGTCCGCCAAGTCCAGAGGGGATTCCCAATTGGCCGACACCATCTGTTGCGGTTGGATCTGGATCGGCTTAACCCCGTTCGGGTGCTGCAGCCAGTTCACCACCGCCGCCAAGGAAGGCAACCCATACACTTGGATCCCTTGCACCACTGCTCCTTCCGGCCCATTTTCCTGGGGCACCACCAGGCGGCGGATCCCCATCTCAGCAGCACTGGCGGCAATGGGCAGAACCCCGGCCACCGGGCGCAGGGCGCCGTCTAGGGCCAATTCCCCCACCATCAGGGTGTTGGCCAGAGCTTCCCGCTCAATCACCCCTGAGGCCGCCAGGATCCCAATGGCGATGGGCAGATCGAAGCTGGGGCCTTCTTTGCGCAGATCGGCAGGGGCCAAATTGACAGTGATCCGCCGTTGTGGCAGGGCAAAGCCGGAGTTCTTGATCGCCGCCCGCACCCGCTCTTTGGCTTCCTGAACGGCGGCATCGGGCAGTCCCACCAAGGTGATCTGGGGCAAGCCACCGCCCACATCCACCTCCACCGTGACCCGCACGGCCTTGAGTCCCAGCAGAGCGGCAGCCGTGACTTGGGCAAACAAAGAGAGCGCCTCCGCCAAAGATAAGTAAAGATCTCAACTCATCCTGGCAGAAGTTTTGGCCGACGCATCCCCCCTCCCCCTTAGCTGCATTTCCAAGAGGAGAATGTTACAAATTGCTACGCGACGCTTCCGTGAACGTTGAGAAGCCTTCCCGCCCAAAGTGCTCCCTGCTGTCTTCGATAAGGATAGGATAGGATCGCGTGGAAATTACGCATGGATTGGCGGGATCCCTCTCCGAGCCAAAGCTGTTCTATGTGCTGGGGGGGATAGGCGTCTGGCAAGGATTGGGAAGGCTGCCTGCGTCAACTTATTCGAGGGTTCAAGATATCCACAAACGCAAGCGGGCGGAGGAGGATCCCAATATCTTGAGGTGGTGGCTCAGATCTTGCAGGATATGGCTCAGGTTTTCCCTGCCCCCACCGTGGAGGAGGCGCGCCAGCCCTTGCAAACCCAGACCTTTCAACTGGTGATCCTGGATCTGAACTGGCCAGATGGCTTGGGTTCAGATCTGTTGCCACTGCTGCATAAGGTCTCCGGCCTGCTGACGCGAACGGTGAGCAGCACGCCGGTCATGGTGTTTTCTGCCCAAGATAGGGGCTCAGAGGTGTGTACAGCAGGGATCCAGGCCACTCTGGTCAAGGCCCACACCTCCAATCCAGATTTTCTCAACACCATTCGCGCTTTGGTGGGGGAGAAAAGCAGGTGTGTCCTTCTGCAGAGGGGCAACCCCCATCTTTGTTGCTATGCCTACGGCACCTTGGCGGGAACCGCAACGCTGACGCGACAGGAGGCTGATCCCGGTGGTCTTTCCTGCTTCTGAACCTTCTTTTGGTCTTCCTTATCGCTACGCGACGCTTCTGCCAACGGGCTCTAATCACGTTAGCGAGACGGAGTCCTTGCGCAGCCCTGAGTTCGACAATCTGGACGATCTTGGGAAGCAGGTGCAGCAGTTTGCCCAACGCTACCGGGGGCAGGTGGCGCAACTCAGCCCGCCGGAGCTGGCGGTGGCACTGCAGGAGTTGGCCGAGCTGACGCAAAGGATGCAAGGGATCCCAACTGCCGACTCGGCAGAGGCAGCTTGGCAGAGGCTGGAGCGGATCATCGCCTTACAAAGCCAACTGCTGTTTTTCCTCCTGGAGTTGCAATCCCTGCCTGCCGTTGCTGCTGGTGGCCCGGAGGAAGGTGTTCCCCACGAGGGTCAGGATGGTGCTATGCCTACGGCACCCTGTCGGGAACTGCACCGCTGGCACGAACGCCTAGTCGATGCCCACGTCGAGCCTGAGCTGCAACCCTTTCGCCAATTCCTGTGTCGCCTTCTTCAAAGGACTCCGTCCCCCTGGCACGAACAGCAGAGTCACCAACAGCTTGAGCCTCTGGAGCGCCTGCTCCACCAACAGTACTTAACAGGAAGGTTGGCTTGGCGGCAGTTGTGGCAAGTGACCCTGAACTCGCCTGCCGCGCTCCCAGATCACACCCTTGTCCAGCTAGGAACTCCGTCCCACTGGCGCGAACAGAGCTTACCAACCCACGCCAGCGCCGAAATCCGTTGGGCTGCCTATCAGCGGCTGGGCCAACACCTGGAGGCCCATGCAGATCTGGGTGGGTTTATCCTCAGCACCCTGATCCGCGACCACCTGTGGGAGGCCCAATGGCGGGGCTATGACTCTGCTGCCGACCTGTATCTGGCCCGCCACGGCCTGACTCAAACTTTTTTGGAGAACCTCCTGGAAGGGATCCGCGATCGGTTGGATCTGTTCCAGCGCTATTACCGCCTCAAAAGCCGAAACATGGGGCGTTCCATTTGCATCTGCGACTTGCGTGCGCCCTGGCGGGATCCCGTTCCACCCCTGACCCCTGCTGAGGCCACCTCTCTAATCTGGGCTGCTTTGCAGGACTTTTGCCCTGAGTGTGCTGCCCAGGCCAAACCCTGGCTGCTGGAAGTCGGCGCTATCGCAACCGAGGCAGACAAGCCCACTCGCGTCAGCGAAACAGAGTCCTCGTCTAGACCAGGAGAAACGGGATCCGGCGGGAGCGAGCTCTTGTTGAAGACCCTTGCCACCCTCAGCCGGCGGCTCCGGCCTGAGGATCCCCAAGTTTGGCTGGATCTAGAGGAGATGCAAGGGGCTACTCAGCCGTGGTGCTCTCTACCTCCAGCGCGAACGTGGGGAGTGCAGGCCCACACCATCTTTTTGCAGCAGATACTCCTGGATCACCTGGTTGCATTGGCAGTGGGATCCCCCCGCGTGGGCAGGCCCGCTCTTTACGACCCGGAGGGGCAAGCTGTTCCGCACCGCTGGCGGGAACGCTCCGGCAGCCTCAAGTTGGCCCAGGCCCTGTTGATACATCATCTGGAAGCCCAGTTGCAGGCGGTGTTTTACCAGGGTTTGATCGGTCGGCTGGAGCTGCTCCTCTATCGGTCGGGGATCCCCGAATGGGAAAACGGTGTAACCTACTCCTCCTGGGTGAGCGAAGAGTGGTTGAAGCTGTGTCAGGAGCTGTGCGGAGATGCGGTGGAACTGTTGCCGGAACACCAGTTCTACTGGGTGGGGATGCCGGAGCTGTTTCTCCGCCCCTTCAGTGCCTATCAGGCCAGCCTTGCCAGCCTGGTGGCCTTGGCCTGTCACCGCCGCTATCATGATTCTCCGCGCAACTTTCTGCCCCACTACCTTCGTTGGTTGGCCAGCCCGCCCGGATCCCTGACTTTGGCAGAAACCACCCAGATGCTGCAGGCGGATCTGAGCGACCCAGAGGGAGTGTTGCAGGCGCTGGAGGAGCTGGAGCATTGGATCGAGACGCTAGAAAAGCTGCTGGAAGAGGATCCGGATCGCTGACCCACCCTTGTTCTCTTGGACGTAGGCATGCCCTGCGGCGGGAAGATCCTGCGCCCGACTCCTGCGAACCCACTCCGGCAGCACCAGCCATTAAAGCGCGTCCCTTCCTGAAATGGGCAGGGGGGAAAGGACAACTGCTGAGCCAATACGAACCCTTTTTCCCTCGCACCTGGAACACCTATCACGAGCCCTTTTTGGGGGGTGGAGCGGTCTTTTTTCATCTGGCCCAAGGGATCCCATCGGGTTCTCGACACTTTGTTTTGTCGGATATCAACCCTGAGCTGGTGAATGTGTATCGCTGCGTGCGGGATCACGTGGAGGAGCTTATCGCCCTGCTCAGCCACCACCAAGCCCACCACAGCCGGGATTATTACTACACCATCCGCGCGGCTCGATTTGAAGATCCGGCGCAACGGGCTGCCCGCCTGCTGTATCTGAACAAGACCTGTTTTAATGGCCTCTACCGGGAAAACTCGCGGGGAGAGTTCAATGTCCCTTTGGGCCGTTACCGTAATCCCCGCATTTGCGACGCGGAGAACCTACGGGCCGTGGCACGAGTTTTGCAAGGCGTGGAGATCACAGTGCAGCCGTTTTGGCAGGTGCTAGAACGGGCCGAACCCGGAGATTTCGTCTATTTGGATCCCCCTTACCATCCCCTTTCTGCCAGCAGCAGCTTCACCGCCTACAGCCGGTTTGCCTTCGGCGAAGCGGAACAGATCCGCCTGCGAGAGGTGTTTGGAACCTTGGCCGACCGAGGCGTGCAGGTGCTGCTCTCCAATTCCGATTGCCCCTTCGTGCGGGAACTGTACCGGGATTACCCCATCCAGACCATCTCCGCCAGCCGTGCCATCAACGCCCAGGGCCACAAACGCGGCCCCATCACCGAGGTCTTGGTGCTGAGCCATCCCAGCCTGGCCTCTGCCCGTAGTGGGCCGGAAGGGATCCCGTTTTGCCCCAGAACCGTCTAAGGTGGACGCGATAGCGGTGCGGAGCACAATGGATGAGCAGGTCGAGATCCGAGGCGGGATCTTGAGCTTGGACACAGTGAGACCACGGGGACAACAGCGCATGGATCCACGAGAAATTGAGGCGTTGGTACGGGCCGCCCTGCCCGGTGCGAGAGTACAGGTGGAAGACACGGTCGGCGATGGCCACCATTTCCAGGCCATTGTGGTGGCGGAACAATTCCAGGGCTTGCCCCTGATCAAACAGCACCGGCTGGTGAATGAGGCCCTGAAAGCCTACCTGCAGGATGGCCGCCTACATGCTTTGGCCCTGCGCACCTTTACCCCCGCTCAGTGGGAGCAACTCCAGGGGCCGGATGGCTGATCGCGACAGCAGGACAGAGTCCCCTTGAGCCAAGAGGGTCATTTCCGGTCGCGCTGGGCATCGCCTCGATTCCCGGCTCCTCTCTTCCTTTGGGAAAGGGGCTGGAGCTGTCGCAAACGGGAATCCTCAAGGGATCGCCTCAAAGCAGCTTGCAATAGCCATAACTCACCTCTAACCAAAGCTGATCCGGAGCAGGGAGAAATCATCCTCAAAGTCCGTCCGCCCCTGAAAGGATTGGGCCTGATGGATCACGTGATCCAAACTATTGCCAGCGCCCTTGCTCAGCAGGGCTATCAAATTGTCCAGCCCCCAGATTTTTCTCTGGGGGTTTATGACTTCGTAAACTCCATCACTGAACAGGTAGAGATGGCTGTTCTCGGGGATCCGCACCTGATCCCTTTGAAAAGTGAGGTCGGGCAAAATGCCAATGGGCAAGTTGGCAGTCTTCAGCAGGAGCGAATCCTGACCCTGGATGAGCAGGGCAGGTGGGTGGCCGGCACTGGCAAAAGAGAGCAGACGGGATCCCGGCTGATAAACCCCATACCAAAGGGTGAAGTACATCTCATGGTGGGATCCCATTTGAAAAGAGTGGTTGAGGGCGCGCAAGACCGCGTCCGGCTGGCGGGGATCGGCATCGGCCAAGCCTTGAGTGCGCAACTGGTTCATCACCGACACCGACAACAGAGCGGATCCCACCCCATGCCCCGACACATCCAGCAGATAGATGGCCAGGTGTTCCTCATCCAGCCAATGATAGTTAAACGAATCTCCCCCCAATTCCTGGGAGGGTAAAAAGCGCCACTCGAGGGTCACTTTGCAGTCGGGAAAATAGGCCGGCTCTGGCAGGAGAGAACGCACATAGCTGGCCGCCTCTGCCAATTCTGCCCGTAACCTGGCCGTTTGCTGCTGCAGGTCATAGCTGAGCTGGTGCAAGCGTAATCCGGCCCGCACACGTGCCCGCAACTCATTGGGGTCGATGGGCTTGCTTAGAAACTCATCTGCTCCGGCATCCAGGCCCTGGATGCGGTCTTCGACCTCGGTGCGAGCGGTGAGCAAAATAAAAAACGTCGTGGAAAACTTGGGATCGGCTTTGATGCGTCGGCAAACCTCCAGCCCATCCATGTCCGGCATCATCCAGTCACAGATGATCAGCCCCGGCACCAGCAGGTGGGCTTGCTCCAGCCCCTCGGAACCGTTGCTGGCCATCTCCACGGTGTAGCCCTGTCGTTCCAGGGATCGCTTCAACACCAGCCGAATCGTCGGATCGTCGTCAACAATCAAAATGGTCGTCATGACCGCTGCACCCCAATCCCAAAGTCAAAACGCATTCAAACCCAACTCCAGCCCGATATCCCATACCGATAGGCAGACCTCTCATCCTAGCTTAGGGGTTGCAGCAGGAAAACCGGCTCGGCAAGCAGTTCACGACAAAGGGGTGAAGCCTCAACAGCTTCATCCATCGGAGCTGAAGGTGCGTATCACTTCGGGGATCCCCAAAACCGTGGTTGCACGCTACCCAAAAGCTAACCGTTTCCAGATACTGGTGGCGGGAGACAATTCGAGGCAGATTCTGGGCAGATTCTTCTTGAGAGACTTTCATTGGATACAGAGATACAGATCACACTCATCCATCCTTCGCCGACTTAGAGTGAACGTTAAGATTCAATAGCCTTTACCGCATGAGCACATCTCCCCCATCCTTATCCCCTTCCGCCGTTCAGGATTCGCGGGCGAGCTTGCCTCCGGGACCTAGCGAAGCTCACAGGGGAGAAATTCGGCTGGAGGACTTGGACGAGAAGCAATTGTTGGCCTCCCTATCGTCGGTGGTGTTAAACCCGGCAGCTTGGAGTTGCTTCAGCGTCAGTGAAACCAGCCGCCTGCTACGCCCCCTGCAAATCTGCCCTGACTTGACGGGAACTCTTGTTCTCTCCCCAGGGGCCACTGCCGAAGTGGTCTATAAGTTCCTGCTGAGCGACGGTCGGATCGGGACTATGAAGGGGCTGATCTCCATCGAAGACTTCCGCAGCGAGCGGCTGCGCTCCGTTTACGATCAGCTTCACATCGAAAAGATTATACCGGTCTTCACCGAGTCGGTTGTGGTGCAAATCATCGACCATTTGAAACCGATTTTTGCCCGTGACTTGGATGAGCTGCTTTGGCAAGAAAGTTTTTACTTTACCCCTCAAGATCTGCGCCAGCAGGAGTTCTTGTTGCGCGGCCTACGGCCCGAGGCGATCCCACGCAGCTTTCGGCCTCACCTGCAAAGGGTCTACACCCAGATTATGAAGGTGTGTCGCAGCTTGCCCAACATCGCTTTCCAACTGTGTCTGCGGGCCTACCTGGAGTACAACGAGGTCAAGAACAGGCATCTGCTGGCGCTTCTACTCAGCAAGTATTTTTACACGCTCTACCGCATCGGCGGGTTGGACGGTTGGGAAAGTGGGGATCCGGTGGAGCTGGGATCCCTGCGCTCCTCCAATCGGCAGGCTCGACTCCAGGCTCTTGCTCGCCTTCTAACCCTGGACAACGACAGCGACGCTCCCCTGGTGGGCATTGGGGGCAGCGGGCTGGGGGGCAGCTATTTCAGCGGGGAACGGGAGCCTACTGGTGTTGAGATGGTGAGCTCGGAGGAGATTGAAAAGCTGCGGCAAGATGTGGAGGTGGCCCGCGGCCAGATCGCCGAGGCCCAGCAGTTGGTAACTCAATATCAGGAGGAGAAAAAACAGGAACTGCTCAACCGCCTTCAGGATCCGGGAAAGTTTCTTCTCTTCAGCATTCATCAGTTTTTTGACACCCTCTTCGGATCCCTGCCCGGAGAGGTGAAAAGCGAGTACGGGGCAGTTTGGGTGCCGCGCACCTCCTACTTGGATGAGAAGGAGCGAGACAAGCTGACAGAGCATTTGCGCCACATCACCAGCGAAGCTTATTTGGTCAGCGTTCCCTTTGCCGAGGCCACCCTCATTAGCTATTGGCGAGTTTTGGCGGATTCCTTCTACAACCAATGGGTTTTGAATCAGTACAAGCAGTTGCAAAGCTATGGGGTGGATTTGGAGCAACAGGGCATCCAGATTCTGGAACGAGAACGATTTCTGGATGAGGTTCAGTTGCGCTTTGCCGCCCGCCACCGAGAAATCGTCACCCAAAATGTGGAGAAGATCACCCAAATTGTGGTGGATAGCCTGGCCAAGCGGGTGGCCCTCAACACCGGCCAGCAAAGTTTTCAGGCTATGCGGGCCAAGTTGACCACCGTTTTGGATATGGACATTTCCCGCAAAGACGTGGGGGAAGTCAAGCGGCTGATCGACTACTTTACGGATGTGTTTTTGGGCAAGCGGGAGGAGCTGCGCTCCCCCTATCCGGTGGGCACGATTTTGCAAGTCAAGGCGGCCATTGAGGCTCGCCCCCCCGATAGCCGCACCCGCATTGGTCTGGAAATTTTGGGTCAGCTCTACCGCGAGTACGTTCCTCTGCTGGGATCCGCACCGAGGTAGGAGGGGGGCAGAGCGGCGGATCCCGTGGGCCGACAGGTTTTGGGCAGAATGGGGACTGGCGTGCTGTCTAGATGGAGATTCCCCATGCGCTACCGCCAGCTTGGCCACAGCCCTTTGCAAGTTTCCGAGATCTGCCTGGGCACCATGACCTTTGGGCAGCAGAATACTTTGTCTGAGGCTTTCGAACAGCTCGACTACGCGGTGGAGCACGGGATCAACTTCATCGATACCGCCGAGATGTACCCGGTGCCGGCGCGGGCGGAAACCCAGGGATCCACCGAGCGCTACATCGGCGAGTGGCTACAACACCAACCGCGGCATCGCCTGATCCTGGCCACCAAGATCACCGGCCCTGGTCGGCCCTGGCATTGGATTCGCGGCGGATCCCTGTCCATCACCCGCGACAACCTCAAGCAGGCGGTGGCCGATAGCCTCAAACGCCTGAAGACCGACTACATCGACCTCTACCAGATCCACTGGCCGGATCGCTACGTGCCCCTGTTTGGGGGCGTTGCCTACGATCCCAGCCAGGAGCGGCCCACCGTTCCCATTGCCGAGCAGTTGCAGGCTCTGGCGGAATTGGTGCAAGAGGGTCTCATTCGCTACATCGGCCTGAGCAACGAAACCCCTTGGGGGGTGAGCAAGTTCTGCCAGGTGGCCGAGCAACTGGGGTTGCCCAAGGTGGTCTCGATTCAGAATGCCTACAGCCTCATCAACCGCACGTTTGAAATGGGCCTGGCGGAAGTCTGCCGCCACGAGCAGGTGGGCTTGCTGGCCTACAGCCCGCTCGGATTTGGGCTGCTGACGGGCAAATATCTGGGGGGGGTGAAGCCGCCGGGATCCCGTTTGGCCTTGTTTGAAGGCTTTGGCCAGCGGTACCGCAAGCCGAATGTGGAAGAAGCGGTGGCCGCCTATGTGCAAATTGCCCGCCGGCACGGCCTGACACCGGCCCAGTTGGCTTTGGCCTTTGTGCGCAGCCGCTGGTTTGTTACCAGCACCATCATCGGGGCCACCAGCCTGACCCAACTTAAAGAGAACCTCAGTTGCCTGGATGTGGAACTGTCCCCGCAGCTCCTGGCGGAGATCGAGGCGGTGCACCAGCGCTACCCCAATCCTGCCCCCTGAAAGGTTGGCGAAACCGGTGGCCAGACAGAACTTTTCAGAAGGTTTCCTCGTCTGGGTGTGCGGTTTGGATATCCTCTCCAACTCTTCTGTCCGGCCAGTTTCTATGGCCTCTCCCAGCCAAGAGTGGGGATCCGAGACCTGAATCCTGTACCCAGAACCTGAGGTGTGAACGATGCGTGAGCTTTCCCTTTGGCAGGGCTGGAAAACCGCCGCTCTGGTGATCAGTTGCAGCAGCTTGGCCTGGCTTGGGGATCCCGCTTGGGCCCAACTTTCTGATATCAGCACCTATTGGGGTGCCCAGTACATTGCTGGGTTGAATGAACGGCAGATCATCGGCGGCTTCCCGGATGGCACCTTTCGTCCCAATGAATCCATCACCCGTGCCCAATTTGCCGTCATTGTCACCAAAGCTTTTGGCCTAGATACCAACGTTCCTGTGCGCTCCTTTGCCGATCCCATTCCCAGTTGGGCGGCTCCCTCCATCGGCGCGGCGGCAGCGGCAGGGTTTGTTTCCGGCTTTCCGGACGGCACCTTTCGCCCCAACGATGTGCTCACCCGTGCGCAGGCCATCACTGTCCTGACCCGTGCCGCCACCAACGGTAGGCTCATCGAAGATGCCGGCCAAATTGACGCGATCCTATCCGCGTTCGGCGATGCCAATTTGGTTCCCAACTTTGCCCGCGCCCCCATCGCGACAGCAGTTCAGGAAGGGCTGTTGGTGCTCTACCCCAACCCCACCCAATTGAATGCCCAGGCGGTGGCCACGCGGGGGGAAGTGGCTGCCCTTACCTACCAAGCGCTGGCCAAGGTGGGTCGAGTACCCAATTTGGATCCGCCGGTGGGGGCTGCCATTCCCGGCCCTGGGATCCGCACCGAGCTCCTTGCCCAGGTCACCCCTACGCCCGAACCCCTGGCCACGCCGGACATTCCCATTGAGCCTCTGGTAGAAACGCTGCCCGCCGCTCCAGAGGTGAGAACCTTCTTTGCCCGCGAAGAGCTGGGATCTGTAAACCCAGGAGATACGATTACCGTGTTTTTGCTGGGATCCCCAGGGGCGCAGGGATCGTTTTCCATCCCCGGCATTGCCTACAACCTGCCACTGCAGGAAACCCGCCCAGGGCAATACGAGGGCAGCTACACCTTCCGCAGCCAAGACCGGGCCTCAGAAGCGCCTGTTTTTGCCCGCTTGGAGCGGGATGGACTGGTAACCCTGGTGCAGCTGCCGGATAAGACCATCACCATCGGGCGGGTGACCGACACCACCTTCCCCACCATCAGCGAACTGGCCCCTCCCAACGGATCCCTAACAGACAACCCTCGCCCCTCCATCTCAGCCCGTTTCCAAGATGACCAAGGAATTGACCTGAATAGCTTTACCTTGCTGGTGAACAACGCGGATGTCACCGCCCAAGCCCAGCTCACCCGCACCAGCTTCGCCTACACCCCTGCCGAGCCGCTGCCCACCGATCGACCGACCTTGATCGCCGTCCAAATTGCCGATACCAGCGGCAACACTGCCATCCAGCAGTGGTCTTTCCAGGTGCAGGCCGCCCAGCCCACTGCCACACCGACCCCAACACCAACCCCAACACCGACAGCCACGCCCACACCGACCCCAACGCCGACTCCAGCTCTGACCCCAACGCCAACCCCAACACCGGTAGCTACGCCTACTCCCACACCCACGCCGGAAGCTACACCCACTCCCACTCCACAGCCTGGCGGGGAGCATGACTCTAGTCAATAATAAGCTCAACTATACTGAAAATAATGTATAATATGTTCAGTACGGATTACTAC